>JBFZFJ010000069.1:0-11095 GCA_041306405.1 Verrucomicrobiales bacterium
TTCTCCAGCGAGATCCCTTTGGTTTCCGGCATGACCATCAACACCCAGACGAGCTGGCCGACCATGCACAGCGCGTAGAAGCCGAAGGCCATCCAGCCTGCGGACGCGGCGATGATCGGGAAGGTCCATGAAATGCCCGCGTTCATCGCCCAGTGGGTGAAGCTGCCCAGCGCCTGACCGCGCGCGCGGACCCGGTTGGGGAAGATCTCGCTGATGAAGACCCAGATGACGGCCCCCTGGCCGAAGCCGTGCGCCGCGATGAAGACCAGCAGGCTCACCAGCAGCAACGGCCCCTCCACCTTGGCATAGAACGCGTAGGCCGCGCCGGTAAGCCCGAGGATGTAGCCGATGGAACCGATGATCATGAGTTTGCGCCGTCCGAAGTGGTCGATGATGACCATCGCCACCATCGTGAAAACCAGCATGGTGAAGCCGACGATGACGGACTGCAAGAGCGCGGACTCGACGCCCGCACCGGCCATCTTGAAGATCCACGGCGTGTAGTAGAGCACCGCGTTGATGCCGGAGAGCTGGTTGAAGGCGCCCATCGCCACGGCCAGCAGGATGGGCTTCATGTAACGCCGACAATAGAACGGCTCGCTGATGCTGTGGTGCGCGAGGTCCATCGAGTGCTGGATCTCGCGGATTTCATCATCCACGCTGCCCTTATCCGATCCGCAGCGCTCCAAGACAACGCGCGCCTCGTCGAGCCGGCCGCGCGCCACCAGCCAGCGCGGGCTTTGCGGCGTCAGGAAGATGAGCAGGAAAAACACCAGCGACGGCGCCGCCATGACCCCGAACATCCAACGCCATTCGTTCGCGCCAAGGTGCATGCCGCCTATCAGATAGTTCGACAGATAGGCCAGCAGGATGCCGAGCACGACGTTGAACTGCGTGACCGCCACCATCCGCCCGCGGTAACAGGCCGGAGAAATCTCGGCGATGTAGAGCGGTGACACGACCGACGCGCCGCCCACCGCCAACCCGCCCATGAACCGGAAACCCAGAAACGACCACCAGTCCCACGAGAAGGCGCAGCCGAGGGAGGAGACCACATAGATGACGCCCAGCGCCGCCAGCGCGGCGCGGCGACCGTAGACGTCCGCCGGACGGCCGGCGCCGATCGAACCGAGGATGGTGCCGATCAGCGCGCTCGCCACCGTGAATCCTAACAGGTTGTCGCTGAGGGCGAACTTGGCGCGCAAGGCGTCCGTGGTGCCGGAAATGACCGCCGTGTCAAAGCCGAACAACAACCCGCCCAAGGCGGCGACGAGCGTGCAGCCGAGCAGGTAGAGCGTGAAGGGCGGCTTGGATGCGGCCGGGACTACGGCAGCCGGGTTACTGAAGGTGGTGTGCATGGTTGGTTGTTGGATGGTTGTTGGATGATATGGCGTGGGTCATGGCGTGCCGACCCGGATTCTGGCGAACACGACTGCGATCCACAAAGGATGCGTCCCAATCAAGCGAGTCCTGCGGGCGTGTGCAAGAACGTGACCTTCCCCTATTTGGGGGAGGACATTTCCGACGCCGGTGTGCTACAATCCGGCCGTGTCCGGGTTTGCAGCGAATTTTCGAGGCGTGGCGGCGGCGGTTCTGCTGGCCGGCGGCGGCTTCGCGGCGGCGGCCGACACACCGGTGATGCCACCGGTCGGGACGGCGGCTCAGGTTCGTGCGCTCTCCCGGGCAGAGGCGGAGCTCCAGCCGCAGGTGACCCTGCGTGGTGTCGTCACCTACTGCCGCCATCTCACAACGAGTGACGCCACGGTGCAGGATGCCACCGGAGGCATCTGGCTGCCGGAAATGCCGCTGCCGGCTGGATTCAAGCCCGGCGTGGAGGTGGAAATCACCGGCCGCGCCGCGCCCGGAGTGTTCGGCCCGATCGTCCGTGCGCAGACGGTGCGGGTGCTGGGTGCCGGGAGCATGCCGGCAGCGCTGCCGGTGAACTATGAGGAATTGCTGGCCACCCGCCTCAACAGCCAGCGCGTGGAACTCACCGGCGTCATCCGCAGCCAACGCGTCAACCCGGAGGCCGGACTTTCCTGGCTGGCGATCGAACTGGCCAGCGGCGGCGGCCGGGTCACCGTCAACGTGACCCACGAGATCACCGCCCACCCCGAATTGGTGGGGGCACGGGTGCGCGTGTCCGGCGTCTGCCTGCACAGCCCCAACCCCGGCACCCAGCAGGTGCTGCTGCCGTCCCTGAACGTCCATGAACTCAAGGACATCACCATCCTCAGCCCGGGCGTGACACGGCCGTTCGACCTCCCCGTCGTGCCGATGAGCCAGCTCCTGAGCCAGTCCAGCCAAAGCGAGGCGGACCGGCTTGTTCATGTGCGTGGCATCGTGACGCTGGTGCCGCCCCATGGGCCGCTGGCCGTGCAGGACGACACCCGCGGCCTGCGCGTGTGGCTGCGCGACGAGGGGCTGCGCCCGCATCCGGGCGAGCTGGTGGATGTGGCGGGCTTTCCGGAACCCGGCGGATATTCGCCGTTGTTGCGCGACGCCGAGTGGCAACTCGTCGCGCTGGCGAAGCTGCCCGCGCCGCTCGCCGTCGAGCCGGCGGACGCCAGCGCGCACGAAGGCGGTCTGCTGACGGTGCGCGGTGTGCTCGCCGCCGCCGCACGCGGGGACGACAGTTGGACCCTCACGATCGAGAACGGCCCGGCCCGGTTTTCGGCATCCATTCAGAGCCCGCAGGCACTGCCATGGCAGCTCGGCAGCGAACTGGAAGTCACCGGCGTCTGCGAAGTGGCGGTGGGCAGTTGGGAATCCTTCGTCACGAATCGGCAACCGCAGGGATTCAGCCTGATCGCCCAGGATTTTGACAGTGTGAGGCTATTATTCGCCCCGCCCTGGTGGACGCCGTTGCGGATGCTCGTCGCCTCGGGCACCACGCTGGTGGTGGTGCTGGGCGTGCTGTGGTTCCGGTCGAGGCGGCACCTGCGCGAGGAACGCCACGCGCGGGAGAAAGCCCGCGCGCTGTTTGCCGCGGTGTTCGGTGAACGCAACCGCATGGCGGGCGAAATCCACGACACTTTCGCCCAAAACTTCGCCGGGATCAGCGTCCAACTCGAAGTCCTCGGCGACCAGCTGGAGCCCCTGCCCGACGGCACCCGGCGCCACCTCGACCTCGCCCGCCAATTGGTGCGCCAAGGTCTCAGCGAGGCCCGCCGCAGTGTCTGGGCACTGCGGCCACAGGCGCTCGAGGAAGGCACGCTGGCCGAAGCTCTCGCCCAGATCGGCCAACAACTCACCGAGGGCAGCCCGACCGCCTTTGAACTCCGCTCCACCGGCACACCGCGCCAGTTACCGGCCACCGTCGAAGACAACCTGCTGCGCACCGGGCAGGAGGCACTGACCAACGCCGTCCGCCACGCCGGCGCCCGACACATCGCCCTGACCCTCGACTATCAGGATGCCGCCGTGTGCCTGGCCGTGACCGACGACGGTCACGGCTTGGCAACCGGGCCATTGGACGGCACCGACGGCGGCACGAAGGGTGGCTTCGGTCTGCCCGGCATGCGTGCCCGCGCCCGCGCCATCGGCGCGGAATTCAAGCTCCGCAGCGCACCCGGCGCTGGCACCACCATCGAACTCATCGTGCCCCATGTCTGAAATCATCCGGATCCTTATCGTTGACGACCATCCCGCGCTCCGCGTCGGCCTGGCGGCCATCCTGAACGCACAGGCCGACCTGGATGTGGTGGCGGAGGCCGGCGACGTCCCGGAAGCGCTGGCGCTGTGCGAACGCGAGCAACCGGACGTGGTGCTGATGGACCTGCGCCTGCCCGGAGGCGGCGGCGCACACGCCACCCTCACCATCCGCAACCGCTGGCCCGCAACGCGCGTCCTGATCGTGACCACCTATGACCGTGACGCGGACATTCACCGCGCGTTGCAGGCGGGTGCCTGCGGCTGCGTGCTCAAGGACAACACCAGCGCCGAGTTTCTCGCCGCCGTGCGCGCCGCGCATCGCGGCGAGAAAGTGCTGCCGCCCGACATGGCCACCCGCCTGCGCGAGCGGCTCCACAACAAGGAACTCTCCCCCCGCGAACTCGGAGTGCTGCGCCTTCTCGTTGACGGCATGAGCAACAAGGAAATCTCCCGCAAGCTCGCCATCGGTGAGGAAAGCGTCAAAACCCACATCTCCGGCATTTTCCTCAAACTCGGCACGGCCGATCGCACCCAGACCGCCATCGAAGCCATCCGCCAGGGCATCGTGCACCTTGACTGAGCCAATGCCCCCACTACCATGCAAGCGCATGAAGCGCGCCATTGTCCGGTTCCGCCAGGTTCTGCTTTGCGGGCTTGTTGCTTCGCTCGCCGTGCCGGCCACCACCGGGTGCAGGCGCTCACCTGAAACACGGGCTGGCGGCAGACTCTTCGGCGTCTCGTTGCAGTCGATGGACAACCCGGTCTTTGTCGAAATCCAGGCGGGTCTTCAGGCTGTCATTGAAGCCAGGGGCGACCGGTTCGTCGCCCTTGACGCGCGGTTCAGCTCGCTCAAACAGAAAAACGACCTGACCGACCTGCTCCAGCGGCAGCCCGCCGCCATTTTCATCAACCCGGTGAACTGGGAAGACATCAAGGGAACCCTCATCGAGGCCAAGCGCCGGAATGTGCCCGTCATCATCGTGGACGCGCCGGTCAACGACTCCGACCTGGTGCTTTGCCAGGTGGTAAGCGACAACGTCGAGGCCGGCCGCCTCGCCTGCGAGGAGTTGGCCAGGGTCAATCCCCAGGCCAGGATCGTCATTCTCCATCTGAGCCTCAACAAGGCGTGCATTGATCGGGTCGCGGGCTTCCGGCAGGAAATGGCCCGGCACCCCGGCATGCAGATTCTCGACACGCAGGATGGCAAGGGTTCCGCCGAGACGGCACGCCCGGTGATGCGCGATTTGTTAGTCCGCTGGCCGGAGCTGGATGCGGCATTTCCGATCAATGACCCGAGCGCGATGGGCGCGATTGCGGCGATCGAGGAGGCGGGTCGCGCGGGTCAGGTCACGGTGGTGACGGTGGACGGTTCCCACGACGGCGCGGCGGCGGTCCTGGCCGGCAAGCTGCATTCGACATCGGCCCAGTTCCCCAGCGAGATCGGCCGCCTCGCGGCGGAGGCGGCCTACGACCATCTGGCCGGCAAGCCGGTGACCAGGAACATCGTCGTCCCGGTGAAACTCATCACCAAGGAGAACGCCGCCAGCATCCTCAAGTAGTAGTTGATGACGAGAACGTCATCCACATCCACCATTTCCCAACGTCGGGAAATCCACGCTGCTCGGCAAACTCTCGGCCGCCAAGCCGAAGGTCGCGTCTTATCCATTCACCACCCTGCAACCGGTGGTCGGCGTGGTTTGAACCTGCCAGCTGCCGCTGGGGTGAGTGCTGCAACCACCACGGGATGCAAGTGAGCGGAGCGTGACCACACCACCCTGCCGCTTCATTATTGGCCTGCACCCTTTTTCCTTGGCGCAGGGACAAACTGGATTATCTTCCACCCGTAGATCCTTAATCTACCAGATGAACCGGCATTGGCTTCTTTCAACGAGTCCGAGCTAAAGCTCGAACTGGCAGTGGCTTTGTTCTCAAGTGGACGCGTCTCTAGGTCCGTTGCTACGAGCATCGCCGGTTTGGATCGTTTTGCGTTCGACGAAGAATTGTTCCGCCGCCGGATTCCTTCTTTCACCCCCGAGATGGTGGAACAAGACCTTGTTTCAATTCGTTCTGCGCGAATCGCGTGATTGTCGTCACCGACACCTCTGTGATTTTGAACCTCTGCCTGCTCGGATTGCAGGACCTTTTGCCAACGCTTTTTGGAAAGGTACACGCACCTCATGCGGTGCAGGATGAATTCGTCAGCCTCACAAATACCGACCCCAGATTCACTGGCTTGAGGTTTCCGGATTTTATTGAAGTTCATCATGTCTCCAATATTCACCCGCTGCTGCAAACACCGCGCTTGGACCGAGGAGAATGCGAGGCGCTTTCGCTTGCTCTCGAACTCAGGTCCGGGATGGTGCTCCTTGATGACCTTTGCCGGGACCACCCCGGTGAGGCGGTTGTCGAGTCCTTGGAATTTATGGGTGAGGCGTTCGTGATCGATGCCGAGGGCGTGGAGGATGGTGGCGTGGAGATCGCGGATGTGGACGGGGTTCTGGGTGATGTTATAGCTCATCTCATCGGTTTCCCCGTAGACTTGACCGCCCTTAACCCCGCCGCCCGCCATACAGATGCTGAAGCAGCGTGGGTGGTGGTCGCGTCCGTAGTCCGTGTCCGTCAGGGTGCCCTGGGAATAGACCGTGCGGCCGAATTCGCCGCCCCAGATGACCAGGGTGTCTTCCAACATGCCGCGCTGTTTCAAGTCCTGGATCAGGCCGTAGCAGCCTTGGTCCACGTCGTTGCACTGGGAGGCGAGGTCGCGCGGGAGGTTGCTATGCTGATCCCAGCCGCGGTGGAAAATCTGCACGAAGCGGACGCCGCGCTCAAGGAGGCGGCGGGCCATGAGGGCAGAGTTCGCGAAGCTACCGCAGGTCTTGCTTTCCACGCCGTAGAGCGCGTAGATGTGCTCCGCTTCGCCGGAGAGATCGGCGAGTTCCGGGACGGATGTCTGCATGCGGTAAGCCATTTCGTATTGCTGGATGCGGGTCTGGATTTCCGGATCGCCGACGGATTCGAAGGACTTCTGGTTCAGTTTCCCGAGGCCATCCAACATGCTGCGGCGCATTTCCGGGGGGATGCCCGGCCGCGAAGCCGTTCTCACCGAGCAGCGAGGCCATGGCGGCGACGCCGAGTCCGGTGCCGGATTTGCGGAAAAACTGGCGACGCGTGAGCGCGTTGTTGATTGTTTCTACTGGGTTCATGGCGTTTCTAACAGGTCAGCGTTTCATCGAAGGTCTGGTATGCGCCGAGGGCTTTCGCGGCGAGCATTTTCCCGGCCTCGACGAACTGCGGATCGTTCATCATCGCGAACGCCTGGAGCGGGGTTTTGGTGCGGTCGCGCTTCACACAGAATTTCTCGCGGGAGTGGTAGCAATACTCGGAGAGGATGGGCTGGATGTGCTCGTTGAAGGAAACTTTCTCCGGCAGGGAGGCGGTGGCCGTCGGGGGGGGGGCGGTGGCATCCGTTTCCGCGTCGTTGCGGATCACGATGCTCTTCTGCTCGCAGGACGCGGCGAAAAGGATGGCGAACGCGGCGAGCGGGCGCAGTGCTTCATGGGAAATCGTTTCATGCGTGGGTGGAATCTAGCGGGTTACTACTCCGGTGGCTTGCGCAGCTTGCCCTTCCAATTCCGCATGTCATCCGTGGTGCCCACCATGTCCTTGTCGTTCGCGATGCCGTCAAATACCAGCGGCATGAACGGGTCCTGCTTCTCGCGCACGGCCCACGCCATCGCCCGGAAGAGAATGATGCGAAGCTCCGGGTCGTAGTAGCTGAAGGTGTTGTGGCCCATGCTCGTGCCGAACACCCGGCCCTTGCCTGATTCCATTGTCCAGAACACCGGCGAGGCGACCTTCGAGAGGTTTGACGCGGGCACCGGACCGGGGCTGTCACCGGGTGGACCTGTGCGCACCGTGCCGAGGACATCCACGCCTTCCTCTTTCCGGATCAGATCCCAGTAAAACTCATCGACGAGCGTGAGGGTTTTCCCAAAGCCGGCGAAGATGGCGTGATCGTTCCTGATCGTGATGTCTTCGAAGATCGCACCCCACTGCGATCGACCCTCATCCCAGGACATGCCCAGGCAGCGCGCGAGCTTCTTGCCGTCGGATGCCGGACGCATGATGGCGGTTTCATGCAGGGCGACGACGCCACCGCCACGCTGGATGTAGGCTTCGAAGTCGGCATACTGCTCATCCTTCAGTTGCGGCAGATGCAAGTACATCACCATCAGATCGGCCTTGGCGAATTGCTCTTTCGTCGGAAACTCGTAGGCGGTCTCAATCTTGACGCGCGGCACCTTTGCCAGCAGGCCCGTCATCAGGTCGCGCACGCGCTCGTAGTCGTGCGCGCCGGGCGCATGGTTCGGGTCGTAGCCCCAGACCCAGAGCACATGCAGGTCTTTCGACGGCTCCTTGCTCGTCAAGGGGCCGATGATCTTCTCAACATCCGCCTTCGCCATCAGCGGCTTGGGCTTCTGCCAGTTGTGCTGGGCGTGAACGGGCACGGACAGCATCAACACGATGAGGAGACTGAGGATTCGCATGAACATCGATCCCGAATGCTGCCAGCCCGGGTATTGCGCGGCGGCTCCCGTCGGCCACAGCGTGAGCAGTGATGCAACGAGGAATAACGGTTTGAGGAGAGGGTTCTTCATGAAGGGATTGCTTTGTTAGATCTTGATTTTTGGAATGCGGCTCAGCTCCGCTTGATCAGATTGAGATCAATCGTGGCCATGGCTGCCACGATCGGTTGGTTCGTTCCAGCTGCGTTCTTGCAAGCAGCTTCTACCCTCCCTAAACCGAGACGATTCCGCATTCTAAACAGCTTTTTGTATTTTTCCAGAATTCAAAGAAATCTTCCCCTTCGACCGACCCCCGCTATTCCATCCGAACCTGCGGACGCAGTCTGTTCTGCTCTTTTTGAGACAGTTGGTCAGGCCGGACAATCAGCGTTTTCAGTTGCGGGAACATGCTCAAATCCCCCATTGAGCTGATTTGACTGCCGCGCAAATCCGCCACCTCAAGCATCTTCAGGTCGGCGATTTCCGAGCTGCTCGAAATCACCGTATCCACCAGAATCAGCCGCTTTATCGGCAGAAATCGCAGCGGAGACGGCCCCTGTCTCGTTCGCAGGGATGAAAATCCACGGATCGTCAGGGTTTGCGTCTCTGCCTCGTAACTGAAGCAATGCGCATGATCGCCGAAGGTTGCCGCGACAGCCAGTTCATACCCCTCCCGGTATCCCAATGATGCGTAGTCGTAGGCGAGGAGCTTGGCTGCGATTACCTTTCGGTCCATCGACTCCAGCGTCTCAATGATCTTGGCTAGCTGGGTTGCCGAAGTTTTATGCTTATCCGGATCAAACGATTCAGCCAACTCCTTATTGACCCTGGCAAGCCCGCGCATGCGATCGGGGGCGATCTCAAAATACGGCTTCGCCTTGGCAAACTCCGCGCTGATGAAGTAGAGAAATGCAAGCTGTCCGTGCACCTTATCGGCGCGCTCCGGCTCGGCACGGATCAGGTCGTTCACGGAACGCATCATCAGTTCATAGGACACCAATGGCAGTTGATCAAAGAAGTCATTGCTCAACTGATCGCCAGTGGCGACCAAATCGGAGGGAAGCCTCGTGGCCAGTCGCCCTACTTCCCGAAGCAATGCCTCTGAGGCTTCCTTTTCCATCCGCAACCGTGCCGCCAGGGTCTCGGTCTCCTGCTTTTCCAATCGCAAACGCGCCGCCAGGGCCTCGGCCTGTTCGCGCTTGGCGCTCAGGCGGTCAACGAACAAGGACGTCACCACCACCACAATCGCCCCGAATGCCGCGACCAGATTGCAACTGACGCGATTCCGACGATAGAATAACAACAACTCGGTCGACAGCCCGCTTTCATGGGCTACGGGAGAGAAACCATCAAGAAACGCGCGGACATCTGTGATCAAGTCACTCACCGACGCATAGCGATCGACCGGTTTCAGCGCCATCGCCTTCATGACCACGGCACTCAAGGCCTCGGGAATGCCGCTGCCGCGCTTGGTTGGCGGCACAATATCACCGGACACTGCCGCCTGCAGCATGGTGTCGGTATCACCCGCGAGGGGCGGTCGACAGGTCAGCACGGCGTAAAGCAGGGCGCCCAAGGCGTAGATGTCAGTGCGCTTGTCCCGGGCGTCACCACGAATCTGCTCTGGTGCCATATAGCCGGGAGTTCCCTTCACCTGACCATACAACGTCATTCCGTTCAACAGATCGGGATTGAGCAACACGTCATCATCGATCTCATCAGTGCCGCCGATCAGTTTTCCCAAGCCCCAGTCACAGACCAACACTTCGCCATAATGACCGACCTGAATGTTGGCCGGCTTCAAGTCCAGATGAATGACGTCGCGCGAATGCGCGTAGGTGATCGCATCGCAAACCTTGAGGAAGACATCGAGTCGATCCGATAGCGGACACCCCCCATCCGCAAGGGCCTTCCGCAATACCACATCGAGCCCGTCACCGACTTTTAGATCCATGGTGAAATACGGTTGCCCCTCTTTGTCGACGCCGACATCGTGAACGGAGATGATATTCGGGTGCTCGAGCAGCGCGGTCAGCCGTGCCTCGCGAATGAATGGGTCAAAGAGCAACTCGCTTGCGTCTTCATGCAAACGGGCCATGGCGACGTGACGATTACCGTGTCGATCGAGGACCTTGAAGATGCGTTTCATGCCGCCAACCGCAATCAGTTCAGCTTGACCGTAGCGCTCCTCAAGCGAACAAAGCTCGCCGTAAAGAGGCGATTCTGCTGCCGGATCAATCTCCCCGAACGCCTCGTCAAACAGATGGTTCAAGGCCTGGTCTCGAGCTCTCGATTCTGCCGTCATGGGTAATACTCCAGTTTACTGCGCAATTGCCTTGCCTCCTTGCGGAAGCGCGACTGGACACGATTGTGCAGCACATAGACCGAGTCCTTGGTCAACTCAAGCGCCGACGCGATATCGTCAACGGACTTTCCATCGAGAGTCATCGTGAAAACGTCCATGGCCTTGCCGGAGAAACTGGCATTCAAGCGTTCCATGACCAGCGCAATGAGGTGCTTCCGCCACTCGCTTTCAATGATCTCCTCAATATCCGGTGGCACGACGTTGGCGACGGCGGCGTTGGTCTCCCGGCGTTTTCGCGAGGCCGCCTCGCTGCAATGCGTATAGAAGGTGTTGCGGATGACCGTTCCCAGCCATGTGCGAAACCTGGCGTGGTCACGGCCCAGTTCCACCGTTGACAGGCTCTGCCACAACTTCACCAGGATGGTTTGGCTGAGATCTTCGAGGTCATCCAGTGGCGTGTGCAGCTGCATCAGCACCATGCGGATAAAGCCCGCATAATAACCGGCGAATTCGTCCCAAGCTTGGCTGTCGTTGGGATCGCGCGCCCGGGCAATCAACGTCTGTCGTGTCT
>JBFZFJ010000070.1:0-6625 GCA_041306405.1 Verrucomicrobiales bacterium
GCCGGGGCTTGCGCGATTTCCCGCGGGGCCGGCCGGTCGCTGGCGGTCGGAAGAGGCTTGTCCGCAGGCATGCGAAGCAGGATGAAAGTGGCCAGGGCGAGGACGGCGGCTGCGGCTGCCGGGATGAGCCAGGGTTGCAGCGAGGCGAAAGGAATGACCTTTGTGGCGGCGTCCGCCTGGCGGGCGCTGCGGCGGATGTTTTCGCGCTGGCGCGGCAGGAGTTTGTCCGTTGGCTGGACCAGTCTATTTGTTAGGATCCGCTGAATGTCTTTCATTTCCGCGACCTTGGCTTGGAGCGCTGGATCGGCAGCCACGGCAAGCTCGACGGCGGCTGTGTCTTCCGGCCCGAGTTCGCCAAGGACGTAGGCGGTGAGCCGGGGATCTTCAGGTTGGAGTTGCATGGGGAAAGTTGGTTTCAGAAGCGGATGTCGGCGGGCAGGATTTCACGCAGGCGTTTGAGGCCGGCGTGAATGAGGAATCCAATGTTGCCGGTCTTGAGTCCGGTGATTTCCTGGATTTCCTGGTAGGTGAGTCCTTGTTGGAATTTTAAGAGGATGACTTCGCGCTGGTTGGCGCTCAGGCGGTCGAGATAGGTTTCAAGTCGGGAGGAGAGCTCCTGCTGGTCTGCCTGTTCGTCGGGCTGGGGTCCGGGGCCGGCGACTTTCTGCCACTGGATTTCATCAAGCGGTTTGGCGCGCTGGTTCTTGCGAAGGATATCGAGGGCGCGGTTCCGGCAGACGGTGAAGAGCCAGGACTTGAGGCCGTGCCGGACCTTGGCGATGTCCTGCTGGCAGAGCCGGATGAAGGTGTCCTGGACCACGTCGCGGGCGAGCTCGATGTCGTTGAGAATGGAGGAGGCATAGCCGATGAGCGGGGATTCGTAATCCGCCATCGCCTGCCCGATGAATTTCTCCCAGGTGAGCGGGCAGGCTGGATTCCCAGGAGCAACGGACGAGACCGCCGGGACCTTAGGGAAATTTTCCGAAGCTTCCGGCATGTCAGCGGATGAAATAGCTGAGGTGCTCGAGTTCGAGCGCGAGATCGACGTTGTTCACGGTGACGTCGGGAGGAACTTCGAGCATGATCGGTGAGAAATTCAGCACGCCCTGGATGCCGGCAGCGACGAGGCGGTTGACGACGGCCTGGGCGAACTCGACGGGCACGCAGAGGATCGCGAGCTTGACGGAATTTTCGGAGATGAATGTTTCCAGCTTCGAGTCGGGGAATACCGGGATGGTGACTCCGCGGGCGACGGCGGCTTCGGGATTCGCATCGAACGCGGCGACGACCTCGAAGCCTTCCTTTTCGAACCCGTGGTAACGGAGCAGCGCGGAGCCGAGGTTTCCAGCGCCGACGAGGATGACCGGCTGCAGGTGCTCGCGGCCGAGCGTTTCGCGCATGATCGAGGAAAGCGTTTCGACCGGGTAGCCGAGGCCGCGCGTGCCGAATTGCCCGAGGTAGGCGAGGTCCTTGCGGAGTTGCGCGGGCTTCACCCCGGCCGCGCGGGCGAGGGTGGTGGAGCTGACGGTTTCCACGCCGTTGTCATGCAGCTTCTGCAGGCAGCGATGATAGATCGAAAGCCGGTAGATCGCCTTTTTCGGGATGTCGATCCTGGCGGCTTTTTCGGGAGGTTCCACTGGGATCGTGAAGTTAGAGGTCCTCGGGCTTCTGGAGCAGCGCGGAAACCCGGTTGAGCAGGACTCCGGCACCGCCGCCATCGACGACGCGGTGGTCGAAGGTGAGTAGCAGATCCGCTTCCGTGGCGGGCAGGAAGGCTTCGACCTGCGGGCTCCAGACCGGCTTTTTCACCCCGGCGCCGATGCCGAGGATGAGGGTTTCGTTCGGCAGGGGAATGGGCGTGCCGGTGGTGAGGCCGAAGGTGCCGAAGTTCGTGACAGTGGCGATGCCGCCGCTGCAATCCTGCTCGGTGAGACGGCGGCGGCGGGCGCGGTCCACCAGATCGTCGTATTCGGCAATGAGGTCGCGCAGGGATTTCTGGTCCACCTTCCGGACGACGGGGACGACCACGCCGTCCTCGACCTGCACGGCCACGCCGATGTCGAACGAGCGCGGGTGGACGACCTTGTCGCCGATGAGATAACCGGCGGTGGTCGGGTTTTCCGTCAGCGCGAGGGCGAAGGCGCGTAGCAGATAGAGCGTCAGACCCGGCTTGGGCGATTGGTCGCGGCGGTGGTCGAAGGTGCGGTCCAGCAGGACGGGGCGTCCCACCGTCGCCAGCGGACGGGTCCAGCTGCGGCGCATGGCGTCGGCCACGGCGAGGCGCATCGGCGAGGCTGCGGAGCTCGGCCAGGTGTCCAGATAGTCGAGGAAGCGTTCGAGATCCTCGACCGTGACGCGCCCGCCGGCTCCGGTTCCGGCGATCGCCGAAATGTCCGCCTCGCGGATTCCGAGGTCGTCCATGCGTGCCCGCATCCGCGGGGAAATGTAGTGGGCGCCCATCACGCCGGTCGGCACGGGCAGGCCTTTCACGCTGGGCACCACGGCGGGGGCTTCCTCGTAGGCGTCGTCGTCCAAGGCGAAATGCAGGTTCGCCTCCGCTTGTGCGGGGCTGTTGGACTGGCTGCTGGCCGCGCGTTTTTCCTCAATGGATTCCAACGACTCCACGCCGGTGCGGACGACCTCTTCATCGGTCACGTCCAGCAGTCCTAGCAGCGTGCCGACCGAGTAGGAAATCCCCTCCTGCGCCCGCAGTTCGGAGACGACCCCGTCGCAAAGCGTCGTCACGCCCATGACCGCCTTGTTCGTTTCCACCTCGATGATTTCCTGATCGGTGCGGACGGAGTCGCCGACCTGGATGCCAAGACGGACGACGGTGGCCTCTGCGATGGATTCGCCGAGTTGGGGCATGAAAATGGGAACGGTGGGCATTTGGGTAAAAGCTGAGAACCTGAAATACTGAAATGCTGAAACTAGAAGGAAAGCAGTTTGCGGAGCGCCTCGCAGATGGATTCGGGCGTCGGCCGATGGGCGGCCCAGAGTTTGGGATGATAGGGAACCGGCGTGTCGCGGGCGTTCAAGCGCTGCGGCGGAGCGTCCAACAGGTGGAACCCCTCCTCGGTGACACGCGCGACGACTTCCGCGGTGACGCCACCCCAAGGGAATGCTTCGCCCACCGCCAGCAAGCGCCCGGTCCGCGCGACGGATGCCAGGATGGTGTCGAGGTCCAGCGGCTTCACCGAGCGCAGGTCCACCACTTCGATTTCCCAGCCGTCCTGTTGGAGTCGCTCGGCGGCGCGGACGGCCTCGTGGACCATCGCGCTGTAGGCCACCACGGTCGCGTGCTTGCCGGGACGGGTGATCCGCGCCTGGCCGATGGGCAGGTGGTCGCCGTTGATCGACTTCGCCTTGAGCCACCGGTAGAGAAACTTGTGTTCGCAGTAGATGACCGGATCGTCGAGCGCCACGCCGTCGAGCAGCATGTGATAGGCGTCGGAAACGGTCGCCGGAGTCAGCACCACGAGGCCGGGATATTGGGCGTAGATTCCCTCCATGCTCTGGCTGTGGAACGGGCCGGAGCCGGGAGTGCCGCCGGAGGGCAGGCGCACCGTGATCGGGATGGGCATCCCGGTCCGATAGAAATGCGTCGCCGCTTGGTTGACGATCTGGTTGAACGCCACCGACGAGAAATCCGCGAACTGCATTTCCACGATCGGCCGCATGCCTTCGATGGCCGCGCCGACCGCCATGCCGATCATCGCGTCTTCCGAGATCGGCGCGTCGAACACGCGGTTAGGAAATTGCTCGGCAAGGCCCTTGGTGGCTTTGAACGCGCCGCCGAAGGTGGCGATGTCCTGGCCGTAAAGGAACACGCGGTCGTCCTCGCGCAGGAGCTTCTCCTGGGCCTCGCGGATGGCGTCGATGTAGGTCACACTCACTGGGCGGTTGACTGGGAAATGGACTCGGAAAGGGGAAAACGGGTGGACAGCGCGGTCCAGTCTTCGTGATAGGGATCGGGCACCGCCTCCTGTTGGGCCTGGGCCACGGCACGCTGGACTTCATTGGCGAACTGGTCCTGCCAGGCGAGAATTTCCTCCACGGTGGCGAGGTTGTTTTCCACGAGTTGGCGCATCGCCACCTCGATGCAGTCGCGCCCGTAGTGGCCGCCGCGGATTTCCGCCGGCACGTAGGAGCCGTCGTCATGCTCGCCGTGGCCGGACAGCCGCAGCAAATGCGCGACGACCATTTGCGGCCCGCCGCCCTCGCGCGCCCGCCGCACCGCCTCGCCGATCACCGACGCGCAGGCCAGCAAATCCGTGCCATCCACCGAGAATCCGCCGATGCCGTAGCCGCGGGCTTTTTCCACCAGATCCGCGCAGGCGAACTGGCGGTGGTTCGGCGTCGAGTAGGCAAATTGGTTGTTTCCCACCACGACCACCATCGGCAGGCGCTCGACCGCCGCCAGGTTCAAGCCTTCGTGAAACGCGCCGGTCGAAGTCGCGCCGTCGCCGATGCTGGTCGCGCCGACGCGGCCGGCCAGCGTGCCTTGCAGGCGTTTTGCAAAAAGCATTCCGGCGATCACCGGCACCTGCGCGCCGAGGTGGGAAATCATCGCCGGCATGCCCATTTCCGGCCGGCCGCGGTGGATGTTGCCGTCCCGCCCGCGCATCGGACCCTCGACTGAGCCGAGATATGTCCTTGTGCAATCGAGCATCGACTCGCCGAAAGCGGTGCGTCCCGCCTGGTCGCGGATCAGCGGTGCGAAGAAATCCGTGCCTTGGATCAAGGCGGTGCCGAGCGTGGCGCTGACCGCTTCCTGGCCGCGTCCGAGATAAACGCCGCCGACGATTTTGCCGGCTTTGTAGAGGCTCGAAAGCTTGTTTTCCAAAATCCTCGCGCGGAGCATCGACTGAAACACCGACCTCAGGAAATCGCGGTTCATCACCACTCCGTCGGCGAAAGGTTGCATATCCAAGTGAGGCACGCAGCGAGCCTAAGACAGTGCGTGCGGAACCTGCAACCGCTTTCCCGCATACTCACGCCCTGCGCCGGTTCCAGGCGACCAAGTCCTTGTAACGCAGGCCCTTGCCGCCGAAAAGATCCAGCGCTGCCACTGAGACGTCTCGTCTCCCGGCTTCCGCACCCAAGTTGACGCTTTCCGGCCTCATTCTCTTCCTCAAACAACGGTCTTCTGGTTTCCCAATAATTCGTTATTCTCAGTGGCTATTCGTGCGTCCATTCGATAGGCATTTGGCGGCACTAATTGCCCACCGGACGAATCAGCATGGAAACTCAAAATCTTATCGAAGAACACCTCTTCTTGGCGGAGCTGATTGCCTTCGATTACGTGATTCCCGCCTTCCTGAGTGATGGGATAAGAAGCGGACAATGATCTCCGCTCTCCATAGCTTGTTAATTCGAGGCCCCAGGTCCAGCCGCCGGCATCGGGGGTGGAGGTGAAGCCTTTGCCATCGAATTCCGTGCGCCATTGCTGGCCGGGATTGCGGGCGACGAGGGTGCCGTTTTCCTGTCGATGCGCAGCATATCGCCCGCCCTCGTAGGCGGCGCGGATACTCGACCAGTCGGACTTCGCGAGCCCCTCCGGCACTTGGTCGGGCGAGGTGATTTGCTGGGGTTTGCCCACAGGCGCGGCTGCATGGAGCGACGGAGTGCAGGCAAGGAGTAGCGCGAGGACGAACTTTCTGGAGGCTTTCATCGGAGATTTGATGGCGGAAGTGGCGGAGACGGGGAAACGAGTAAGAAGCTTAAAACTACGGCAGCGACACATCCACAATCCCGAAACATCTAGGCGTGGTGGCGGGGTTGCAGGGTTGCAGGGTTTCTGGACGAGGACGCGCTCTCACTGGTCGTTGATTACGGGATAGGACAGAGTGTGGGAGGTTTGGGGAGTGAGGGGGGATGGATCAGAGGATTTGCGGAGCAATGGGCGAAAACGGCATACTGATTGATATCATTTAGCGGAATATCCTAGGCGAAAATACCTTTCCCTGTATTAATTTCGCATGGCAAGAAAACGAGGCAGGCTAGACTTCAATAACGAGGCACCAGGGATCGGCAAAAGGCACCGTGCTGAGAAGACGGGATGGAAGAAAGAGCGGCTTCTCGCCATCAAACTCTTGCTTGAAGGCGAACTGGATATCGCCGCGGTGGCGCGTTTGGTGGGACGCCATCGAAACAGTATCAATGATTGGATCAAGCTCTTCCGAAATGGTGGGATTGAAGCGCTTCTGAAGCGCGGCGAGGGTTCGGGAAGAAAGGGCAGGATGACGGCTGAAGCCAAGGCCGAGCTAACCGAAAAGCTCAAGGCGGGGGAATTCCGCACTGCTGGCCAAGCGGAAGCCTGGCTCAAGGAGAAGCACCACATTGAATTCGGCACCAATTCCATCTACTATCAGCTGGGAAAGCTCGGAGGGCGGCTCAAGGTCGCCCGCCCAAGTCACTTGAAGAAGGATGAGGAAGCCGCCAGCGCTTTCAAGATCACGCTCGCGGAGAAAATGAAGGAGCTGGAATTGCCGACGGGACGCAAGATCAAGCTCTGGGTTTACGATGAAATGCGCTATGGACTCCACCCATTGGTGCGGCGCGTCTGGTCGTTGAAGGGAGTGAGGGTGGTCACGCCGGTGGAGCGCCGCTTCGAATGGGGCTA
>JBFZFJ010000071.1:0-22758 GCA_041306405.1 Verrucomicrobiales bacterium
CGCATCAAGCCGCTGCGTGAGCTGGCGACACTTCGATACGACCCGAAAACGGAAAAGGAGATTACGGTCAAGAGTGACTCCATCTACAAGCTTCAGGATATCAACGGCGACTCGATAGAGCTGGAGGTCGTGATTCCCGCGTCGAAGGCCAGGGAATTCGGGATCAATCTGCTGTGCGATGAGAAGGGCGGAAATGGGTTCCCTGTTGCGTACGGCGCTGGAAAGAAGACGTTGACGGTGGATTACGTCAATCCTCCCTTCGAACTCCGGGAGGGGGAAGACCTCACGCTGCGGATCTTCATCGACAAGAGCATGATCGAGGTGTTTGCGAATGATCGCCAGGCGGTGGTCGCCTGGCATGAGTATGATCCGGCCAACCTCGGCGTAAGCCTCTTTTCAACCGGCGGCGACCTGTTCGTCAAGAAGGTGACCGCATGGAAGATGAAGTCAGCTTACGAAGGTGATTGCCGTTTCACGCCGTGACCGCGGTTTGTGGCAAGTTGGATTTGCGAAAGGACTACAACGCATGAAACAGTTTCTGATGTGCCTTTGTCTGGCGCTGCCGTGTTCGGGAGCGACGGCTGTGGATGGGGGTGTCCAGCAAGAATCGCGGGCGGCCGGTGTTCTGGTTGACACCCGGATCAGTCCCTACCTGCTGGCCAACGACAAGATCCGGGTCGCGCTATCCGATGATGGCAAGCTGGAAGCGGTCGAAAACCTGCTGGCGGCGGAAACCTATTCGTTCGGTTCGGACAGTTTTGCGCTCGATACGGATCTCGGCATGTTCTCGAATGCCACGACTTCTCCGGTTCGTGTCACCGCCGACACGCAGCGGATCGTGTATCAATTCGAGTTCGGTCCTGAAACCGCGGGCGGTGTTGCCAGCATCAAGGTGGATCTGATCTACACCTTGACCGCCGACAACGGATTTTTCCGCCGCACACTCAGCGTTGCCAACGCCGCGCCGCTGCGCGTCAAAAACCTGGTTTTCGGGCGGACGACCTTCAGTTCGCCCGCCCGGGAGACGGTCCACTACGTGACGTTCATCGCCGCGCCGACAGTGGAGTTCATCCGTCATGAGAAGGGTGGCTTGTTTACAGGCATCGAGAATCCGTATTTCAAGACGGATGCTTCCGAACAGGGGGTGACGCTGGGCTTTGAGCCGGCGCTGATCCTGAAGGCGGGGGAGGGCTATACCAGTGAACCGCAATTCATGGGCGTTTACAGGAAATCCGGCGTCATGATCGAGGACAGCGGTCGCGACTTCCGCTACAACGCCAATGCCTCCGGCTACAAGCCCCTCGACCGAAATGAAATACGGGCGATGCGCGCCTTTGCGCTGGATTACCTGGCGCCGGCGCAGCAGAACTTTCTCAACATCAACTACCAGTTCTTTCATCCGCTCCCGCAGATGCCGCGCACGGAGAAGGACAAGGACTACTTCACCAAGACCATCGACACCTTCTCCGCGATCGGCGGGGACATGATCATTTTCAAGCCGCTGCACCCGTACACCAAGCCCGATGCCAACCGGCCGTTCTGGAATGTGGTGCCGGACGATACCAACGCGGTGGCCCGTCAAGTCTGCGACTACGCCAGGAGCAAGGGGCTCTCCTACGGGTTCTATATGGGCTGCGCGGCGCATGGCGAGGAAGGCAACGCTGCGGGCCTCAATTTCCGGCCCGACAAGCCGGAATGGAAGAAGAGCGATACCGCCGGCCGCCGTGCGCCGGACAACTGTCTGGCCTGCGATGATTATTACGAATGGTGGTTCACGGTGCAGAACAACACCATCCATAAATACAACCTAAGTAACTGGAGTTGGGACCCCAGCCTGGGCTCAGGCATGAACTGCTACGATGAGTCCCACGGGCATATCGCGGGCAAGGGCGGCTACAAGGGCTGGCGACGCTGCATTGAGCTGATGGCGCGCATGAAGGCGGCCACCCCGGGCCTTTTCATCCAGGGGTTCTACGGCACCAAGAATTTCGGCCTCTATGGACTCAAGCACGTGGATCAGCACGAGGTCCTCAACGAGCAAACGATCATTGTCAGCACCCGCCACCACCAGATCAGCGACGACCGCCAGAATGCCGACGGCCTGCGCTTCCAGAACAACCTGAGCATGCGGTTTCGCTTCACGCCGGCGGTCATGGGCCATGCGCTGACCCACCGGGTCAGCGAAGGCGGGTTTGATCCGGAACTGATCAAGGCCTGGGATTACTATGGCTGGCAATATGGGGTCATGTCGTCACTCGCCGTGTCGGGGTCGCTCATGCCAACGATTCTGCCCTATGAGACAGATCTGGCACCCGGCTTTGTTGAGTTCTATAAAAAGTGGCAGCGCTGGGCCAAGGACACCTTCGAGTATGTGAACGACACGGAGCCCTTCGGCGAACAGGTCCAGCCCGGTGCGGTGGACGGCTATGCCCGGATCAAAGGCGACCATGGATTCATCTTCCTCTTCAACGGCAACCCGCGTCCCGCCGAGATCACCTTTGAAGTGGGCGACGAAATCAACCTGCAGGTCAAAGGCGATTACCAGTTCAGCGAGTTGTATCCGTCGGAACACGGTAAACGGGTCATCGACAATCATGGAAAGTCCATCTTTGCAATGGGCGACAAGGCGAGTCTCACGGTTCCCGCCAACAGTTGTCATCTGCTTGAATTGAACAAGGTCGTGAAAGACACCAGGCCCGTCCTCGTCGGTGCGGCAGGGGAGATCGCGCTGGCCAACGGCCGGCTGGCGATCACGGGTGTCGCAGGCAAGCCGGGAAAGACGGCCCACGTCCGCGTGCGCGCGGTGGAACCGGATGCAGTGAAGAGCATCACCGTCAACGGTATCGAGCAGAAGTTCACCAGGATGAAGGGCGAGATTGGCCTGGACCTGCAATTCGCCGGCGAGAAATACGTGCGCGAGTTGGACGCCTGGACCCGGGCCGACGGCACGCGCTTTGATTTTCCCTATCACGCGACGCAGCCCGAACTCAAGCTCACGACAACATTCAGCATCAAGGCGGATGTCAGGCAACTGCTGGAAAATGCCAAGCCGAAGAACTTTGCCGAGATGGACGCAAAGATTGCCGGCTGGCAAAAATCGCGCGGCGATGCGCCCAACTTCGGCAACCAGTATTCCTACCACAACTTCATCTGCGAGCGGCCCTCACGACTCTGGTTGATCATTCCATTCTTGACGCGCACCGGTGTTGAACTGGCGATCAACGGCGAAAAGATTGACCCGTTGAGTTGGGACGACCCCTCCAGCAGCGCATTTGCCGATCTGACTGACAGGATCAAGTATGGAGAGGCGAACAGTCTCACGCTGTCCATCAAAGGCCTCGCGCCCAACCAGTTCATGGGGCCGTTCCTCCTGTATCCGGAGGAAGCCGACACCAACCTTGTGCTGCCCAAGCCCGCTGACGCGGATCAGCCGGTCGTTTACGCTCAGTCACTGGTGCCGGCCCTTCCCACCCGTTATCGCAAGAACGCCGGGCCGAAGGTGATCGAAGCGAAAATGATGGAGAATGTGACGCTGAAGGAAGCGGCCGAACTGCGGGTCACACTTGACCTGCCGCCGGATCAGATCAAGCGGGTCATGTTCTTTGAATCCGGCTTTAGCTGGATGGGCCAGCATGGTCTCGGTTATAACAAAGAGGCGCAATGCTGGACCGCCAGGGTGACGCCCGGCCCTAGAGCCGCCATTCAGGAGAACGACTTCATCTACGTCTGGGCCGAAGGCACCGATGGCTTGCGCAGTGATTACTATCCGGTCAACGTCGGCTGGGATTTCACGGCGGCGCGGAATGCGAAGGTTGTTGCCGGCGCGATCGAAGCAGAGTTCCTGAAAGTCCAGTCCAACAGCAGGAGCAAGGTCGAGCCTCAGGACATGGCTCCCTACGGCAATCACTGGAGTGGCGGAAGCCAGATGGTCTGGTGGGGAGGATTGGAACAAGGCGACAGCATGGTGCTGGAAGTCCCTCTCGAGAAAGCCGGGGTGTATGCCTTGGCCATGCACCTGTCCAAAGCCGAGGATTACGGAATATTCAGCGTCCGGTTGGACGATGGTCCTGAGACTGAGGCGATGGACTTCTTCCATTCGAAACTACAGACTCCAACGATCATCACGCTCAAGCCCATGACGCTGGCGAAGGGGAAGCATTCCTTGAGGATCACCTGTCACGGAAAGAACCCTCAATCCAGGAATTCCCTGATCGGCATTGATTGCCTGGAGTTCAAAGAAGCAACGCGTTAAGCTGGGGCATCACTTTAGGTAACTGTAACCCTGTCATTCACGCATCACCTTGACGCGAATGGCACGCTGCCCAAAGACTCATTGCCTTGCCAATCACCCTCCCACTAGCCATTCCGAGCTGTTTTTGTTTCGGCACCTGCGATGATTACTCGCAGGTAAGGATGCCTAAGCGGAACCTCCCCGCAAACGAGAGAGAGTCGTCTTGACCGCCCAATCGTTGCGTTTCAGCTCGTCCTCAGCCACCCCGGCCGTCACTCCCGCCAGCTCCCGGACGATCCGGATGGCGCGCAGGCGCAGTTTGGCATTCGTCGGTTGCACGTCCACCATCAGGTTTTCGACCACCTTGCCGATCCGCACCATGGACAACGTGGTGAACATATTGAGCAACAGCTTGGTGGCGGTGCCGGCTTTCAAGCGGGTCGATCCCGTTAGAACTTCCGGACCAATGCGCGGGGTAATGACCAGATCCGGACGGATGCCGGCCGGGTACGTGAGATTGGGATTGAAACAAACGAGGATAGTCACCGCGCCCCGATCACGTGCCGCATTGAGCGCTCCCCACACAAACGGGGTTCTTCCGCTGGCGGCGATGCCGATCACCACGTCCTGCTTGGTGATACCTCGGCTGCGCACGGCCTCCGTTCCGCCGGCGATGTCATCTTCGGCGTCCTCCATCGCGCCCTTCAACGCCTGATCGCTACCTGCTAGAATCGCCTGCACCATGCCCGGCGGCACATTGAAGGTCGGTGGGCACTCATAGGCATCCAAGACACCCAGACGGCCGCTGGTGCCGGCACCGACGTAAAAAAGACGGCCTCCGGACGTGAATGCCTTCACGATGAATTGAATCGCACGATGGATCTTCCGGTGTTCCCGCATCAGCGCCACGGGAATTTCCGCATCCTCCTCCAACATCAGGCGGATCGATGCTGGCACCGACATGCGGTCCAGCAGGTTGGAGCGCGGATTGCGCGACTCGGTGGGCGACAGTCCGCGGGACACGGGGATCCACTCCGCTTCCGGTGGCGGGGAAACCGCCTTCTTCGCTCCTCTTACAGTCTTGCTCTTTGCCGGCATCGATGGGTGCAATAACCGAGCCATTGCAACCGCACCCCATGCCGCTTCCCGGGACAGCACCCTGACCGTGGCGCGAGGCAAGCCCGCGATCAACCGACGTTCCACTTGGCTGGCAAAACCGCGCTGTTTCACAAGCACGCTTCCCGTTAGAACAAACTCAACCGGCGTTCCCGTGTCCGCCACCTGCCGCGCGCAGGCAATCGCCGTGCGCGCGATCAAGCCAACGGCCTCCTTCAGGATGCCTTTCGCCAACTTGTCTCCGACCGCTGCCGCGGCAAAGACCTCGACTGCCAAAGCGGCAATCCCCGCCTTGTTCACGGTTCCGAGCCATCCACTCAGCTCGGCTGGTGAATTCAGCTGCAACAGGCCGAGAATCCGCTCGCCCAGCACTGGCCACCGTCCGGTCTCGTCCAGCTCCAGGAAGACCGCCTGACAGGCCCGAAGCGCGATGCCGTAGCCGCTGCCATGATCTCCTAACAAATGCCCCCAGCCACCGGTGAGAACCTCCGCGCCATCGGACTTCCTGCCATAACAGGATGCGCCGGTGCCGCTGATCACGATCACCCGTGCCATCTTGCCGTCTGTCGGTTCATCGCCCGCCGCCGCCAGTGCCGTCTCAAGATCATTGCCGGTCCAACAGGGAATTCCCGGCCAAATCCTTCCGGCCGCAGCCAGCACGCGCTCGCGATCACCCCTATCCATAACTCCCGCCATGCCTATCCCGATGGCGTCCGGATTGGGAAACCGCCCGCCGATGCGGCGCAGCAACGAGTCCAATCCCTTGCCGTCCAATAACCTGAGATTGGCGGGATCCGTTCCTTCAAGCCGGTCAACACCTTGGCCATCGCTGTCGGTGAAGATCGCGACGCTTTTGCTCGCCCCACATTCGATGCCTAGAAGTTTCGCGCCTTGGAGGGCTGATGGAGTCGGTTTCATTGAGCAAGGCGATTGGATGTTGTATTTGAGCGGCACTCTTACCATTTTCGTCATGGGCTTGGGGTCAATGGATCCATTCCTATCGCACCACCCGAAGTCTCATGAAACGGTGTCGATAGGCGGGATCCGCCATTGAATGGATATCGGTCACATGCCAGCGGTAGGATTATCGTCAACAAACGGGCCGTTATTGACCCCGTTAAGCGGACAAAGACTGCATTGCACGGACGGATTTGTTGGGGAAAGCGCATGAAAGATTTGGCTGGCGGGTGCATGCCTGGGTACTGATGGGCAATCATTTTCACCTACTGCTGGAACCCCCGAACCGAATCTCGTGGCAGGGATGAAATGGATGCTTGGTGTTTACTCGCAAGGTTGGAATCGGCGGCGACAGCGGAAAGGCCAAGTTTTTCACGGGCGCTACAAATCGGTGGTGGTGAATGGCGAGGAGACGCACGGAATTTATTTTAAAATCGTGGCGGATTAATTTCATCTCAATCGCGTGCGCTCGGGATGGGTGGGATGAAATATGGTTTGTATCAATGAGAAAAAAGCAATTTCTGACAACCTAAGGCCGCCTCAATTACGGGCGGCCAGAATTGACCCCTATTGTATCGAGCCTGGTCTTGATGCCTACGAGGCGCTTTTCAAAGTCACTGAAGTTCCGGTTTGCCAATGACGACCAGCCAGTCTCTGCCACGGCGCACAGTCTCGGGAACGTGGACCGATCAATCGACTGCAGGGACTGAGTCTGCTCGCCCCACATGTTGCACTGGACGCCCAGCACGTATTTCACCTGGTCCACTGGCAGGTCTTTCGGTACCGGCTCGTAATCGTAAGTGCGCTGAAGACTTGTGCCATTGTCCAGATAGTATTCCGGGTGCAGAGAAACAATCACCTCACGTCTCTGCCCGCAGGAACCGCCTACCGCGCTAACCCCGCGCCAGGCCATTGCCACGGCGCTGCTTTCACTCCGCAAACCTCCATCAAGAATTTCATCCCAACCGACCATCTGCCGCCCGCGCGCCGCAAGGTGCCGGTCGATCTTCCGGATAAACTCGCCCTGTAGCCGACCGATGTCTTCATTGAACGGCAGGCCTACGCCTGAGTCATGCACGCGCAACACTTTGACATCCAACGGGAGCGGCGTCTTACCCAGCTCCTCCATGGCCGCCTTGCACGAAGCGCAGTTCCGCCACGGACCGGCAGGGACTTCATCCGCGCCCACATGGATGTACGGCGAAGGGAAGAGCGCGATGACCTCATCCAGCACATTCGTTGCAAACTTCAAAGCCGCTTCTTTGGTAACGCAAAGAGGCGGGGCCCAGCCGCCGGGATTTTTCCCGGAGCACGCAAGCTCAGGATACGACGTCAGAGCCGCCCCGCAGTGCCCCGGCATTTCGATCTCAGGAACTAACGTGACGTACCGTTCAGCCGCGTAGGCAACAAGCTCCCTGATGTCGGCCTGAGAATAAAACCAGCCTTCGCCTTTCTGACCGCCAGAATTGGGCACACGCGAGCCGACCTCGATGAGTTTCGGATACTTCTTTATTTCCACGCGCCACCCCTGGTCGTCGGTCAAATGCAGCTGCATGATGTTCATCTTGTGGAGCGCAAGCAGGTCAATGTAGCGCTTCAACTCATCCTTTGGGCGGAAATGACGTGCCGGGTCAATCAGGTACCCGCGCCACTTGAAGCGCGGCTTGTCCTCGATCGAAACGCACGGCACCTGCCAGGAGATGCCGTCAACTTTCTTTTTACTCTCTATCTGCGCGGGCAGCAGCTGGCGGAGAGTCTGCACTCCGTAGAAAAGCCCCGCAGGCTTGGACGCTGTAATTTCCACGCCTTTCTCTGTAGAGTCCAGCGTATATCCCTCATCGCCAAGGCTCTTGTTTTTCTTATCCAGCCTCAGAATGATTCCTTCGGATTTAGAGAACAACTCCGACTTTACCGGGACTTTCAAACCCGTGGCAGGCTCGATAAGACCTGCAAGGTATTTTCCGACGCCCTTGATCTCCTTGTTGTCAGATATGAGATAGATAACCGTACCTCCGTCGATCTTACAAAAGCCGTCACCAACACTTATCTTCTCCGGCTTCGGAACAATCCCTGGTATTTCACCAGCTGAAGAAACAGCGACCGACAGCAGAAGGACAGTGCAACAGGCAACAGCGTTTTTAAAAGAACTCATGATATGTATCTCGGATGGTTTTTTGGTTTCGGGATTCAGATTATCATACGCGGTCTTTCGCTGCTTCGCATTTTAGCCGCTTAAATGTCGCAAATATTGCCACGGTCCTGAGATTATGTTTTAATGAAAAAGCATGAAATCGTCGGGTCAGTTCCAAAATAGCAGACATTGACGACTGACTGATGGTCATGGTCGAGCAGGAATCGTTGATGGCGAGACCATTGAGATACGAGGAGGCTGGTGCGGTGGCCGTCTTACAGCTCGCGCTCCAACTGGCGCCTGCCGGCTTTCCCGAGCTAACAGCGGTGGCCGGGCTGGCGGGACGTGGGTAGGGTTTTCTGGTATTTGTAGCTTGGCTCCGCTTGGCGCATTCCGCCGGGTGTAAGGCCGGTGCGTTTCTTGAAGGCCCGACAAAATTCCTGCACCCGGGTAAAGCCCACCCGCATCGCGACTTCAGTTACCGGCAGATCGGTGTGCTCCAACAGACTGGTGGCATAAGCCATCCGCAATTCACGGAGACGCTGCCCGGGCGACATCCCGGTGACGGCCTTGCAGGCCCGGGCCATCGTTCGGGCGCTCATGCCCGCCACAGCGGCGATCCGTTCCAGGGGCAGCGGATCTTCCAGCAACATCCGCAGTCGCTTCTCCGCGTCCCACCAGCGTTCGCGGGCGTTGGTCGGATAGACGGGTAAGGAGGTATCGGGCCCATCCGCAGGGTGGATTTCCACGATGAGTTCCAACAAGGTGGCCATGGCCCGAAGTTGCCGTTGCAAAGGTGGCGCGCTCTCATCCAGCCAGAGATCCAGCAATTGCCGCGCAAGCTGCAGCGTCTTGGGGCCGGCGAGCAACACCCGGTTCCGGTCCGCTGGCGGCGCGAGGGTGGGGGCATCGAAATTGATGGTGATAAACCGCCATGGCGCACGAACGATCCGGCCGCGCACCGGCTCGTTTTCATGATACCATACCGCGTTTCCCTCGCGGTATTCCTCGTGCCGCCCTTCGGACAGTTGGGTCACGGCACCGGACAACACCACATGAATCAGGTGCCCCGGAAGACTCTGCGCCTGGAATGGCGTCTCATGCTCGCGGGTGATCTCGTCCACAAGCAGGATTTTGCGGATCAAACCGGAAATCTGGCGTTGAGTGTTCTTCACGGGCGAAATCATGAAGCACCCGTCCGCCAAGCCAAGCAAGATACGCCTCCTTGGCGAAAATTGCGACATTTGGGCAAGACCCTTAGAGTGCTGGTGGGAATATGCACTAGAATCAGACCCGGGCATCAGTCCCATAGCGAAGAGCCATCCACAAGGCTCTCCTGCCCAGAACGCCTTGTTCTCTCTAACTAATGGCTGGTCAGCGCGATTCGCTCAAACCCTGGCCAAGGCGTTGTTCTTTCTTTCAGCCTCTCACCGGCCACCGTTTGATAGAGTCGGTGGCCAGACCGGAGGGCGGGGAATGGGGTAGCGTTCGCGTGATTTCAAAATTCGACGACTTTGTCGGCTTTCAGCAGCCAGCCGGCTTCGCCCTGACGGAGCTTGTATTGGATCTGGCGGGTCTTGCCGGTCGGCTTCGCCTCGGCAGAGTCCTCTGGATAGATCGGGAAGCGGCGGGCGAGAATGCCCTCCATCACGGCGAACTCGTCGCCGCCGCGATGGCCCTTCGCGGATTGGCCACGTTCAGGCAGCGTGATCTGGCTGAGGGATTTCTTCTTGTTAGCGATCCAAGCCAGCAATGTTTGCGAGCTGCCGTCGAAAACGTAAACGTAGATCTCCGGCGAGGCGTCCGCGTTGATATCGGCCACCTCGGTGCGGGTGATGATGCCGGCGACATCCATCTCAATCGGTGAATTGTCGACTTCGAGGCCGGATGGCGTCACCGTGAGCCGGTTGCCGGTGCGGAGGTTGGGACTGGAGACTTGGAAGGTGATGCCCTGCAGGGTTTCCTTCACGCTGAAGGGCGGAGTTGGCTCCGCAAACAGCAATTGATCGGTTTCCTCTTGCTTGGCCGTGGCTTCGCCCGGTGAGGCGGGGTATTGCTGGCCGTCGAACCGCAGTTCGGCCATTCCGGCCTTGGCGCCGCCACCGCGGACGGTGACGAGCAGATCGCGCATCCCCTTGTGCAGGGACTTGCGCGCGTAGATCGGCTCGTTGACGACCTTCACCGAGCCGAGCGACTCGAAGCCATCGGCGGTGCCTTTGAGAATGAAAACCGTGGCACCACCGCTGCCGTTATAGCCGCTCTTGCCGTTCATCAGGGCGAGCA
The DNA here is from genome assembly GCA_041306405.1 of Verrucomicrobiales bacterium. Classification (GTDB taxonomy): domain Bacteria; phylum Verrucomicrobiota; class Verrucomicrobiia; order Verrucomicrobiales; family Akkermansiaceae; genus Luteolibacter. The sequence goes on from JBFZFJ010000071.1 coordinate 10,719, forward strand.
CGTCTTCCCTTCCATCGGCATTGAGGTCGGTGCGGGCGATGTCGTAATGGTCCGGCTTGATGTCTGGATCGATTTTTTGGAGTGCGGCCTGGTTGAGGGAGAGGACCGGCGGAGTAGCGTGGGCGAGGCCGGAGACGACGAGTAGAAACAACAGCGGTGCTTTCATAGGTTGATGGAATTCGGAGACTCAAGTTGGAACGAGCTGGCGTTTTTTCCGAAAACACCATGCGACGACGACGGCAATCAGGATTAGGGTGACCAGAAGCATCGCGAAGCTGGCGAGCGCGAGCGCGGTGCCTGGAGGCTTGGATTTCGAAGTGAAAGTGGAGAAGTCCCACAGAGCGTGCATGGCGACCGGAAGCAGGATACTGCGGGAAAGGCGCATGGAAATGGAAAAGGCGCAGCCCATGCAGAAGGCGTAGCCGACCTGGATCAGGGTCGAACCCAGAGCCTGGCCTGCCAGCACGTTTGGCAGGAGGAAGAGACCGAAGCCGAACGCGGAGATGAGCATAGTCCGCGCTTCCGACCACGGCCCGGAGCCGCGGGCTCCGTATGCCAGGATGCCACGAAAAAGGAGTTCCTCATTGAAACCGACCATTATCATTGCGAGGGTGAGGACGCCAAGGTAGGTGGTATCAAACGACGGCCACGGGCTGGAAATGAGGCGAATGACGCACAGGCCGAACCAGCAGGCAAACGCTGTTGAGAAAGCCGATGACAAGACCCTGGTCCAGATGGCCATTGTCTACAAAATAAAACCGTATGCCTGGTGGACGTTTGAAAAAGGCAAGGAGGCCGACCTGACGGGGCGCTTTCTTTGTAAGAAAGAAATTTTAAACAACGTAAATAAGAGTTAATGATGAAAAAAGTATTAGTCAGTATGGTGGTGTTGGGATGTTTGATTTCCAGCGGTATTGCGGCAGATGGAACAATGCTGCGCGATAAGACCTTGGTCGCCTGGGTGCGCCTCGCCGACCTGGTCCAAACCGGCTCCGGAGTGCTCGCAATTCAGGATGGCGATGAATTCGACGCCATCACCTTTGGCGAACGGGCCGCTGGCCGCTGGATGGCCGGCAGCCATCATTTCAGCCGCACCCAAAGTCCCGCGGCGCAACAGTCGCTTGCTCAGGAAGCCGCCAACCCCGACCAGTGGCTGCAAGTCGCTGTCGTGTATCGCGGTAAGCAGATAGAAATCTGGCGCGACGGGCACCGCTACGCCGCCTACGAAGCCGCCAACCAGCAAACCTATCCGGCCAAGAGCGATCTCTATCTCGGGCTGCGGTGCTTGGTTGCCCAGCAGCACGGATATCTCAAAGGCGCGATCGATGAGGCGCGCATCTATGACACGGCTCTGGATGGCGAGGCCCTCGCGCAGCTCAAGCCCGGCGTCCTCACTGTGCCCAAACCGCTCGGATGGTGGACCTTTGACGGGGGAAGCGTCAAGGATGGGATGGGCCATTATCCGGACGCGCGACTCATCGGCACGGCCAAGATCAAGGACGGCGCGCTGGTTCTTGACGGCCAAGGCTATGCGCACGTCTCACACTGGCCGCCCACGGTGCAGGCGGGTTTCTTTACCCCCTCCCGGAAGGGCCAGATATGGGATACCTGGGCGTATTTCCACGAGGGCAGGTATTACCTGTATTACCTCGCCGGACATTTCAACAGATGGGATGGCCACGAGCTGGCTCTCTCCGATGACGGCGTCCACTGGAAAGAGCAGGGCGTGCTGATCAAGCCCCGCGCGGGCGTGACGTGGATGGGAACCGGCCACATCTGGAAGTCGCCTGACTTTGGCCGGAACCACACCTGGGTGATCAACTACTCCGAGTGGTTTGGGGACAAGCAGGATATCATGTTCGCAACGTCCACGAATCTGCTCGACTGGACCAAGGTTGACGAGAAGCACAGGTTCGTCCAGGACACGCGCTGGTACAAGGAGAAGGGGCGCTGGGATTGCATCGATACGGTCGTGCGTCCCGACGGCAGCTTGTACGGGTACTTCACGGCTGATCCGGACCCCGCCAAGGTGCCGTACCGTCCCTGCGGATTCGGTTTCGCCGAGAGCAAGGACGGCATCACCTGGACCGCACTTCCGCCAATAGAAGGCGATATCAGCGGAGAGTTTGGTGGTATCCAGAAGATTGGCGAGAAGTACTACATCATCATCAGTGAAGGACGCGTGGCGGTGGGCGAAAAACCGGAAGGGCCTTTCTATTCACAGAAGAAGAACCCAAATGTCTTCGGGCGCGGCTGTGACATCTATTTTCCACGTTTCTTCCACAACGCGCCGGGCGGGCCGCTGGTCAATCACTTCTACCAGAACGGGCCGGTCCATGCGGCTCCATTGAAGGCTGTGGATGTTGACCGCGACGGTATTCTCCGTTTGAAGTGGTGGAAGAACAATGACGGGCTGAAGGCAAATCCCGTCAAGATCGGCCTGGTTCCTGCCGGCGAGGGATATTTTCCGTCGCTGAAGATGCTGGATTGGAAACCTGATCCCGCCAGGACGACCGTCATCGAGGGGACGATTGTAGGGGCGGCAGCCGGGACAGGTGATGCTGTCAGTCCCCGGATCTTCTTTGACCAGGGTGGAGGAAAAGGCCAGTGTCTTGTCTTTTCCAAAGATGAGGTGGCGTTCGGAAACATCGATGCTGCCGGCGGTGAATTCAAGCCGGCGCAGACGTCTGCTCGCGGCATGGAATTCGGGGCGGAGGCCAGGTTTCGCCTTCTCATCAGGGAGGACATGCTCGAGCTGTATGTGAATGATTACCTGATGAACCTTAAACGGGTTTCTTATAATGGCCGGATTGGGTTCATGGTTGACGACCGGCAGGGCGCTTTCAAGGATATCAGCGTGTGGCAGAGCAAGTAGGTTCCAACAAATCAATGTGGATTTCACGCTTCGCCTTGCTCTTCAAGGAGCGGACGGGGGTGGCTCCGGTCAAGTTCCTCGAAACGCGCCGCATCGAGAAGGCGAGGCATATCCTGCTTACCACCGACCTGCCGGTCCAACAGGTCGGGCTGCAAGCCGGGTTTCCAAGGTGGAAGGAAACAGCCGGGACGCGGCAACAGCGGCGTTTTCCTGATGGGCCAGACCGAGGTGCAGGTGCTCGATAACCAAAAGGGTGAGGTCCTGCAAATGCGCGACGCCGTGCATTATCTCGTTCGTTTCAAGTTCCTGCCAGACGCCTTGCCGGCGAAACCCGAGATCGACAAGATCATCAAGGACAGCGGCTGGGAGCCTAAGAAATAATTGTTCGCGTAATGAAAAGCCGCCACGGCTTGAGCCGTTCGCGTTTCATTCCCACCTAAAACGCGGGGCCGATCCGCAGCCGGCAAGACTGCCAGCGCCAGCGGAACCGCTTGATTTCCAGCCGATCACGTTAACGCAAGTCGCTTTCTTGATAAAGGGAGTCGCGAACTGTCATGTTCACCCGTTGAGCGGTCAAATGAGCGGATTCCTTCGATCTCACTTCCCTGCCGGCACGAGCCGCACGAGGCGGTCGGGGGCGTTGAGAATCACGTAGAGTAGTCCATCCGGACCCATGGCGACGTCGCGCACGCGGCCGATGTTCTTGAGGATGATTTCCTGGGAGACAACTTTCTTGTCCACGATGCGGAGGCGGCGGATTTCCTGTTGGGCGAGCGCGCCGACGAGCAGGTCGTTCTTCCATTTAGGGAACTTGTCGCCGGTGTAGAAATCCAAGCCACAAACGGCGATGGATGGCAGCCAGTAGGCAACAGGTTGTTCGATGCCCTCCTTCTCGGTGACGGACAGGATTTCCTTTCCGTCGGGACCGGAATAGCTCATCGGCATGCCGCTGTAGTTCATGCCGAGGGTGACGATCGGCCAGCCGTAGTTGGCGGCGGGCTTGATCAGGTTCAGCTCGTCGCCGCCGCGCGGGCCGTGCTCGGTGCTGTAAAGCGAACCGTCGCGCGGATCCATCACGAGGCCCTGCGGGTTGCGGTGGCCGTAGGACCAGATGCTTGGAATCGCGTCCTTGGTTTTCACGAACGGGTTGTCCTCGGGCACGCGGCCGTCGTCGTGCAGGCGGTGGATTTTGCCGTTGGGCCGGGAGAGGTCCTGGACTTCCATCAAGCCGCCGCGCTCGCCGATCACGAAATAGATATAGCCCTTGTCGAAAACGAAACGGGTTCCGAAGTGGACACCCGCGTCCGAGCGGAATTTCGGGTCGGGTCGATAGATCCATTGCTGGTCGGTCCACAGGTGGCCCTTGATCTTGCCGCGGACGACCGCGGTTAGGCAGCGGACCTCATCCTTGGCGCCCTCGCGTTTATCCCGCGTGCCGTCCGAAATGCCGAGGTAAACCCAGCCGTTTTTCGCGTAATCCGGGTGGAGCGCGACTTCCATCAGGCCGCCCTGGCCGTGCTCGATCACCGGTGGAATTCCCTCGATGATCTTCGGGTCCAGTTTCCCGTCGGCGGTGATGAAGCGCAACTGGCCGGACTTCTCCGTGACGAGTCTGCGGCCGTCGGGGAGGAAGGCGATCGCCCACGGATTTTTGAGCCCGTTTTCCACGAGGGCCTCGATGCGGTAGTCGTGCAACTCGGTCTGGGTGACTTTGTCGGGCGATGGTTTCGGGAAACTCATCCCTTTGGCGAGAGTCTCTTTTTCCTTCTCGCGGAGGAAAATCACGAGTGAGCGGATTTGATCGCCGGTGAGAATGCCTTCCCAAGGAACCATGCCCAGCTGGAGATTGCCCTTGGTGATGGTTTTGAAAATCTCGGCGTCGCCACTTCCGTGTTTCCACACGCCATCGACGAGCGAACCGCCCTGGCCACCCTCGAACTTCGCGCCGTGGCAGCCCGAGCAGTTCTTGGCGTAGAGGTCTTCCACCTTGATTTTCTGGGCGGAGGCGATGCCGGCGAGGCAAAGCAGCATGGGTAGGAGCGTGCGCACGGCGGGAAGAGTCATGAATTCGCGTTGAAACGCAATGCGGGAATGGTTTCTGTCGCGCAGGTCTCAAAATTCCCACTCCGCGCCGATCCACAGTGAGCGCGGAGCGGCGTAGGTGCGGATCCCGTCGCTGCTCAGGCCGGTCTGGATGTCTTCGTCAAAGAGATTCTCGATGCGGATCTGGTAGATCGTCCCCGCGACCTGCCACGACGCACCGATTCGCACGGTGGTGAAATCCGGGATCGAGCGGCTGGCGAGCGCGTCGTCGTATTGCGAGGACCCGTATTCACAGCCTGCGAAAAACGACCAGCGATCCGTCGCCCGCCAATCGGCGCTGGCGATGAGGCGGAGGTCCGGTGCCTGTGGGAACGGTTTTCCATCCAACAACGGCTGATCCGGGGACTTGGTGAAATCGGTGCGTGACCACAAGCCGGCGAAGGCCAGCGTCACGGAATCCACGGGCAGCCACTCGATTTTCCCTTCGATCCCGCTCACCTGCGCCTGCTCCACATTCTGCCGCTGCGAGCCGCTGCCACCCGTCGGAATGGTCCCGAATATCTCCGTGATTTGTGCGGGATCGGTCACCGGCACGTTGGCGATGGCGTCGGAAATCCAGTGCTGAAAAACCGCGGCGCTCATTTTCAGGTTACTCTCCGGTTCCCAATCCAGCCCCGCCTCGATGCTGAAAAACCGCTCGGCGTCCAGATCCGGATTCGCCTCGACGATGTCGTTGCGGACACGAAACGGGCGGTGCAGCTCGTTCAGGGTCGGCAGCCGGAAAGCCGTGCCTGCGGAAATTTTTCCAGCTAGATCGTCGCGAAGCCGGCGGGTCAGTTCGAGCGACGCCGACGGCTCGATGCCGTCGCGGTCGGTTTGTCTATCCCTCCGCAGCGCTGCTCCGGTCGCGAGCGAGGTCTCGTTCCTGCGCCCGTCGGTTAGCTTCCAGCCGTCAAGCCGGACGCTCGCATCGACGCGTGTCCGCTCGTCCGCCTGATAAGCCGCCGCGCCGAAGATCCCGGCGAACGCCTGGCCGCCGCCCGCTTCCCGAGCGCGGAAAGTGCCGACGGCTTCATTCGTCTGGCCGGATAGAAACCGGGTGTCCGCGCCGCTGCTGAAGGTCCACGCGCCGCCGCCGTCCCACAGCGTGGTGAACGCCGCGCCGGTGCCGCGGCCGGGCACATCGAACTGGTCCAGCGCCAGCGTTTCCGCCGTCCGGTCCGCATTGACCGAGCTGAACACCGACTCGAACTCCCGCCGCTGGTGCCAGGCCAGCGCCTGCCAGGAAAAATCGCCGTCATCCGAGGTGACCCGCAGCGCGAGGTCCAGCGCCTCGGTCGAGTTGCCGGTTAGGGGTGTGCCGTTGCCGCGGTTTTCCTGATACCAGGAAACCATCGGTTCGACGGTTAGTCCGGGTGCGGCGAGCCAGGTGAGTTTCAAATCCGCTCCGGCCAGCTCGGTGTCCAGCTTGCGGTCGATCGGGCCGCGCTGTGAGGAATCGACCGCGAAAAAGCCGTCGGTGTGAAGGCCGAAGGCGGAGAATGAAACCGCCCGCGTCTTGTCCGCGTTGGTCATCTGATGGGAAGTCGAGCCGCTGATAGTTCCCTGGCTGCCGCCGCCGACCTTAAGCGAGTGGCGGTTTTCAAACGGCGCGCGCCCGTTCATCTGGATCACTCCCGCCGGGCTCTGGTTTCCCCAGACTGCCGCCCTCGCCGCAGGCACGATGCGGATGGAATCGAGCGCCGCCGCATCGTAGCGCGCCCAGTAAACCCAGCCGCCGAACGGGTCGTTCTGCGGGATGCCGTCCAACAGAACCAAGGTCCGCGAGGCGGCGGTCGCTCCGGTGTTGCGGAGGCTCACGCCCGCCGAGGTCGGATTGCCGAAAACCGACGACTGCCGCCGATAGAGTGAGAACGCCGGCTCCTTCGCCAGCATCTCGTCGATGGTCCGCGGGGCCGCCTGGCGGAGGTCCTCACGCGTCCACTCCGCCAGCGGGGTGGACGGCTCATCTCCCAGCTGGCGCTCTGCGAGCACGGTGATGGGCGGGAGAAGCGCGGGCGATTGCCCAGATGCCTGGCATGCGGCCAACACTGTCAACAAGAGGCCGGTTTTGATTTCGGAGATGAGGGCCGCTGCCATGGGTTGTTCCGCTCTGCCGGGAAACATCCATGGTTTCTGCGTGAACCCAAGAACTGTTTGAAAGAGACCGCCAAACAATCCTCAGCGACCGGCCACCCAGTTCACCGAGTTCACGAGCAGCGTCTTGTATGCCGCATGATCATGCGCCGCGGCGTCGTGGCCCAAGGTGATGCAGACGATGCGGGCCTTGCGGTCCTTCACGGTCCAGACGCTCGGCAGCGGGTCCTTGCCGCCGTCCGGGGCATTATAACAGCAGACGTCCACTTTAGTCTTCGACTGGATTTCGAAACGGTAGTTCTCGTCGTTGATCTTGAAGGTCGCGGGCACGCTCTTGGTGACGGCGTGTTTGGTGTCCTTCACGGTGACTTCGAAGTCGCCCTTGCCGTGGCTCGGGGTTTTTCCGCCCACAAAACGCTCGTTGTAGCCCTTCCAGCCCGGATGATCCCATGTGGCGGCGTGAAGCAGGACAACGCCCTTGCGCTTGTCGGCGAAGTCGTTGAGCGCCTTCTGGAACTCTTCCTTGCCGTATTGGTCGTGGTTGCCGCTGAAGACCAGCACGTCGGCCAGCGGCAGGAGCGCGAGCGCCTCGTCGAGGTTCGGCGTGGCGGCGATGTCCATGTTGTCGGCGGCCTTGAGGGTGACCGCGTCGGTGCCGAGGAAGTGTTTCGGGAAATCATGCGAGCTGCCGGAGCCGACTAGCAAGACCCGCAGTGCCTTCGCGGGTTTCGGTTCGGCGAACTTCTGGCCCATGGCCTCGGTGGAGTCGGGTGCCTGGGCGTTTGCGGATAGAGTCGCTGCGGCAAACAGGGCGCTGAAGATCATTTTTGATAGGACGGGTTTCATGATGGCAGCTTTTTGATGGAAGAGATTAGTTGGCAGGCTTCGGCGCGCAGCTGCGGATGTAGCTGATGATGTCACGGATGTTGTCGTTGCCCATGGCTTCGAGGCCTTCGGGCATGAGCGAATTTCCGCCCTTCGTGCGGGAGACGATGTCGGTGGCCTTCAAGTCAAGCGTGACGCCGCCGGGCTGGCGGATCCGCACGCGGGCTTCGTTTTCACTGGCGATGAGGGCGGAGTATTGCGCCCCGTCCTTCATGGTGATGTTCCAAGTGCGGTGCTCGTCGTCGACGACGAGGCTGGGATTCACGATGTGGGTGAGGAGCTCTAGAACCGGATGCGAGCCGATGCCGCCGAGATCGGGGCCGAACACGTAGCCCGAGCCATCGAGCTGGTGACAAACGGCGCAGGCCGCGCTGAACAACATTTTGCCGTTGGCGATGTTTCCGGGTTGGTCGATCTGGGGCATCATCCGGGCGATGAGCCGGTCCTTGTCGCCGGCGGAGGAACCACCGAAGAGCGTCTTGGCGCGCTTGGAGGTCTCGGGGTCAGGGTGCGCTGTTAGCCTTGATGCCTGGGCGGGATCGAAGGAAGTGGCAGCGATTTTTTTCGTGTCGATGGCGTCCAGCAACAGCTTCGACCACTCGGGACGGCCGACCAGAGCGGTGAACGCGGTTTCCTGCTGGACCTTGGGCAACGTGGAATAAACCTCTGTCAACGCGCGGCCGGCGTCCGCCTCGCCAGTGGCGGAGAGCTCGGTGATGAGCTCCTTGGAGAGCACGTCCGGCTGTGGTTTGGCGAGCAAGGCGATGACGTTCGGCAGGATGAATTTGTTCACCGCGCGGGCGGGGAGCAGGATGCGGATGGCGTCGGCGCGGCTTGTTTCCGGCAGCTTGGGATCGCGGGCGACAACCAGCAGCTCGGCGGCGGTGTTGGTGATTTCCTTGTCAAGTGCCTTGCTCTTGTCCCAAGCGGCGGCAAGCGGAAGCGTCGCGGCGGCGAGCGCCCGGTTCGACGAGGCGAGCAGGGGACGCAGGGCGGCGAGAGCAGCGGATAGTTTGAGCGGCGGGCTCGGCGGGGTCTTGCCGATTTCATTCAGGATGGCGGCGACCAACTTCGGATTCGGCGAGGCGGCGGATGCTTGGAGCACGCCTAGCAACTGACCCTGGTCCCCGCCGTTGGCGAGCGACGAGGCGAGCGAGCGGACGACTTCCTCGGTCTGGGTGGACCCAGCCTCGGCCAGGATCGTTTCCAGCTGCGAGGATGGATTTCTTGCACCCGCCGCGGCGGCTGCGGCCTTCGACCACTCGTCGTTGAGTTTCGCGCTGCACGAGACCAGGGCCGAGCTGGCTTCCGCTGTCATGGCCGAGGCTCCCAGCGCGCGCAAGGTGGCGAGGCGGACGCGGGCATCCTTGTCGGCGATGCCGGCGGCGGCTTCCGTGCCGCCGAGCGGCAGACCGCTGGCTTCGGCGATGAGCATGGCGTTTTTCCGGATGCTGGCATCGGTCGCCTGGAAGGCGGTGGCGAGAGTTTGCTCCTTGAGCTGGTTCAGACGGCTCAACGCCCAAAGCGCGAGGATGCGGGCCGGCGCGAACGGTTCGCTGGTAGCCATGGCAGTCAGCGCGGGGGCGGTCTGGGCGCCGAATTCATCGGCTTTTTCCACGAGGATGCGGATGGCGTTGAAACGCACGACTTTGTTCGGATGCTTGAAGGCGGCCACCAGCGCGGCGCCATCCGCACGATAGAGATCGGGGATCGGGAACTTGGTCGCATTCTGGTGCTGGATGCGGAAAACACGGCCGAAATACGAGTCCCGGTCCGGTCTGATCGAGGCACCGGATTTGCCGTGCTCCGGGCCGCGGGTGTCGTTGTGGGTGACGACGGGCGTGTTGAAATCGAGAATATACATCGCGCCGTCCGGACCGAAGGCGACGTCGATGGGGCAGAACCAATAGTCCATAGAACGTAGCCACTCGGTGTTTTCAAGGACGAGTTCGCCTTTCATCGCCGGGCCGTCCTGCTTCATCCCTTCGAAGTGGATGATGTCGAGGATCGGCTCGCTGGTGAAAATTTTGCCGTCGTATTCCTTCGGCCAGGCCCCGCCCTCGTAGACCGCCGTAGCACAAGCCGCGCTGTAGCGGCCGACCTGGTCGATCTGCATGATAGGAGCGCGGTCGGGCAAATCCGTCCGCGCGACGGCGCGACCCGGGTTCACCGCAGAAAATGCCTGTGCCTTGACGTTAGGCGCGCGGGCCAGCACCCACTCGGGGAGCACGACGTGCTGGATCGGATTGCCGCTGGTCGCCTTGCCGTGATAGATTTCCATGTCGCTGGTGACCTCGCCGCCGAAAGAATTTCCACCCTGGGAGGCGACTTGCTCGATGGCCGAGCCGTCCGGCTTGAAGCGGAACACTCCGGAGGAAATCCTCGCCATCACCTTGCCGGTCTTCGGATCGGTGGCATTCGCGCCGCTGCCGGTGCTGACGTAGATCCAGCCGTCGGGCGCTTCGATGAAGTGGTTTGCCACGAAGTGCGTGTCGCCGGGAGCGAAGCCGCCGAACAGCGGGGTTTCCGTTTCCGCCTTGCCATCGCCGTCGGTGTCGCGGAGCCAGATGATGTTAGGCTGGGCCACCGCGATGACGCCGTCACCGGACAGGCAGAAGCCGGTGACGAGCTCGAGGCCGGTGTAGAAGATATGCTTCTTGTCCATCAGGCCGTCGCCATTGGTATCCTCCAGCATGCTGATGCTATCGCGGCCGGGGCGGTCGTAGTGCCCGGGATCGAGCACGCCGGTTTCCTTCCACGACGGGGCGACGAGCGGGCGCTTGCCATTCGGATATTCGGGGGTTTCCGCCACCCACATGCGGCCCTTGCCGTCCCATTGCACGGCGATGGGCTTGTTGATCATCGGCTCCTCGGCGACGACGTTGGCGACGAAGCCGGGCTGCATTTTGAACTGTTTGATCGCGTCCGCGGCGCGCAGCGGACCGCCGATGGGGTAGCGCAGATTCGCGAGATCGGCTTTACCGCAGAATTCGTCGGTGTTTTCACGTTTTCCCGTCCAAGCCACGGCGCGGAGGATAAATGAGCGTGTGCTGGCGTGGGTCAGCGTCGCTGCGGCCCCCTGCAGAATCACTGCGGCGCGGTGCTTCGGCGCTTCATAGGTCCACATCTGCGGCTGGAGGTCGTAGATCGAAGCCCGCACGTCGCGGCCGGGGACGCGGGGGCCGTCGCCGCGCTTGCCATCGCGGCCCTTGGGGGTGAAGGCGGAGCTGAGGACGAAGATGTCTTCGGAAAGTTCCAGGTCGTAGAGCGTGTCGTCGTCGACATCGAAGGGCGACGAGTCCTTCACGATCGGATGGGAATTGCTCACCACGTAGAGCATCATCTTGCTGGTGAATTTCCGGCTGTCCCTGTCATCCCAGGCTCCGCCGAGCGTTGCCTTGCCCCAATCGACGGTGCCCGCCGCGATCGCGCCGTTGACGGCGACGATGCCGCCGCCGCGTGCGGCGAAGGCGGTTAGCGCGGCCTGGGCCTCGGTGGGAAGGGCGTCGAATTTCTCGCGATGGATCAACACGACGTCGGCGTGTGACAGCTTGGCTTCGTCCGGCTCGCTGGCGGTGACGACTTGAGCGCCGGCGGTTTTCAGGGCGGAGGCGTAGGGATCGAGGAAGTCGCTGCGATCGCTGGCAACGAGGACCCGCAGTGGCGCGGCGGTGAGCGAGCAACCTGCCGCAAGGGTTGCGAGTAGCGTGACCAAGTGGGAAAAAGATTTCATCAAGGGTGGATTTGCGATTGGATTCTTGGAAGGTGGATCGGGTCTAGGGAGTTACGGATTCTGTCCGGGGGCGGTCGACTGGTGGATTTGTGATATGAAGAGGTGCATCGGGTGGGTGTGGATCGCCTCGAAAAGCGCGTCACCAGCGGCGGGAGTTTTGAAGGAAACGGGCGAATTCCCCGGCTTTTTTCTCGCCGACGGCCCAGAGAATAGCGCGTTTCACGAGGATTTGATAGGCCTCCTGGTTCCAGCAACGAAGGTCGTGGCCGCTGGCGGTGTAGAAGACGCGGCCCTTGCCCTCGGTGCGGGTCCATGTCCATGGCTCGGGTTCGGTCTCGCCCTTGTTCATCGGCTCGCGGACCTGGAGC
>JBFZFJ010000072.1:0-6491 GCA_041306405.1 Verrucomicrobiales bacterium
ACAAGACCGGCACCATCTACTTCGATGGAGATCGCATCGACAATGCCAAGGATGTCGAATGGGGCGTGCGTTCCCTGCTTACCCGCACGGTCTCGGACGACCAACGCCATGTGCAGTTCAACTGCGACGCCACCCTGCCCAAGGAATCCTTCGAACCCGTCCTCCAAGCCATCGCCGCCGCCGGCGGCATCATCGAAGCCGTCGGCAACGAAACGGAGTAATCTCAAATTCCCAATCTCAAATCTCAAATTTCAAATCCTCAACTTCCACCACCATGAACCAATCCCTATCCAACGAAACCGCGCCGGGCGATCTGCTCGCCAACTTCAACGGCCGCAGCTTCAAGTCAATCATCCTGTTCACCCTCATCGTGCACGCCGTGCTCGTGCTGGCCACCAGCGGGACCTACATCTGGAAAGCGGTGGCAGGCGGTGACAGCTCGAAGCTGAGCGAGAGCGAACGCACCGAGCTGGCGGTCAAGGAGGCCCAGTCGGCCATGCGCCGCATCGCCGAAGAACACGGCCTCAAACCCCAGGACCTTGGCAGCCACTTCGCCGCCCCGGCCGCCGCTCCCAAAGCCGAGCCCAAGACGGATCCGGAAGCCAAGCCCACAACCGATCCCAAAACTTCGCCGCCCGCGCCGGAGGAACCGAAGTCCACCATCGAGAAGGATCTCAAGAAGGCCGAACCCGGACCGGCCGTGCCTGCTGACGACGATCTTTTCAAATAAGACGGCCTGGTTTCGTTGCCGCACATCGCACCCTGGTCCGCCATCATGAGCCGAGCTAAGCTATCAATCCCCGCTGAACGGATCGGAGAGATTCCGACGAATCCCTCCGTCTTCAAGGCGCGCGTGACCACCGTCGCGGTGCTCATGCTGGCGGGACTCGGGCTCGCGGCGTGGTCGTGGGGACCGCCCGCCCTCGATGCCTTTTTGTCCCGCCATTTTGCAGTAAGCACCCTCTTTGCAGGCAATGGTTCCACCTGGCTGCTCAAACTCTGCCTCCAGCTTTTTGGCGCGGCCGGTGGCCTGTGCCTGCTCGCCGGCATGGCCGGACTGTTCCGCAACCGTCCGTCCTATCACGCGCTGCGCTTCGCGCTTGTCATCACCTGCCTCACGGTGGCCGTCTATGTCTACGCCGTCTGGACGGCGGGCTACGCCATCTTCGGCGCGGGCCTCGAAATCAACGGATCCAAACAGGACAACGCCACCATCCTGATGTTCATCTGGGATGCCGCGTGGCCGGCGCTCGCGGTGGCGCTCTACGCCATCTGGCTGCTTGTCGTGCTGCGCAGCCGCTCGGTGAGCGCGGCTTTTACCGGCGAAACGGGCGGCCCGCTGCGAGGCGACCACCTGCTGGAAGACCTGCGCACCCACGGCCGCGATCCCCGCCATCGCCGCAGCATCTACGCCAGCGTGATGACCCACTTGGTTGTCATCATCCTCATTCCCTGGCTGCTGAGCATGCGCGGCTGCGTCGAACCCTACCGCGTGCCCAAGGGCAGCGGCAACCCGGTCGTCGCCATGGTCAAAATGGTGAAACCCAAGAAGAAGAAACAAAAGACCCTCAGCCTGCGCCCCAACTCGGCGATCCTCTTTGACATTCCCGATCTCGACCGCACCACCGTGGATGATCAACTCGAGAAACAAACCGAGTTGACCTACGACGCGACCACCAATGCCAAGAGCGGCAAGATGGGCAAGGGCGGCGGCTCCAAGGGCGGCTGGCCGGAGGGCATGGATGATTACAAGATCCGCTTCATCCGCCTCGATCACGGCGGCGATGGCTGGGACGACGGCATGAACGAATCGGCCGCCGACCTCAATTTCCTCCGCTACTTCGCCACCGCCACCGGTTTCAAGAAGATCGCCGGCAAGGGAGAAAGCCACTCGATTTCGCTGCTCGCCAAATACCCGGAAGACGGTATCCCGCCCTTCGTTTATCTAACGGGCAACGGTGCCATGGGCCGCGTGACCACGGATGACATCCGGATCCTGCGCGAATACTGCCTCGGCGGCGGCATGCTCATCGGCGATGCCGGAAGTCCCGACTTCCACCAGTCGTTCACCCGCCTCATGGCCCAGGTTTTCCCTGACAAGCCGCTGTTGGACATCGCCGATGACGACATGATCTATCAGGTGCCATTCGGCTTTCCCAATGGCGCGCCCGCGTTCTGGCACCATGGCGGCCGGCGCGCGCTGGGCGTCAAACACGAGGGCCGCTGGGTCGTCTTCTATCACCCCGGCGACATGAACGACGCCTGGAAAAGCCAGGGATTCACCGATGTGTCCCCGGAAATGCGCGACGCCGCCATGAACCTGGGCGTCAACCTGATTAATTACGCGTTCAACCAATGGGACGAGCAGGTCGCCAAGAAACGCAAGTGAACCGCAATCCCGTCTCCACACCGCAATGAATTGGCAGTATTTCAGCATTTTGGGTTATTTCGGAGTGGCACTCTGGCTGGCTGCCGCGCTGCTGTGGCTGGTCTATTGGTATCGGCAGCAACCTCGGCTCCGTTACATCGCCACTGCAATGACGCTTGCGGCTTTCGTCTGCGCCAAGGTCAACTCGGCCACCCATGTCAATCGCATCGAGGCGATCCCCGCCAACGTTCTGACCCAAAGCGCGTCCCGCGAGGAGGAAATTCGCAAGGCCGCCCTCGAAGTCCGCGGTTCGGAAGTCGCGCAGATCACCTTCGCCGAAGATGCCTCGGGCGAGTTCCTCGACAAGGCCGGCATGAACGAGGCGGATCTCAAATACCTCGGCGGCGGCGAACCATCCGCCACGCCGGAATGGAAGCGGCAGAAACAAGGCCGCTCCAACGATGCCGGAGAAGACGCCTCCCCGGAAGACAAACTCAGCTCGGAAATCAGCGGCCCGGACACGTCGAAGGGCATGGATGCAGGCATCGTGGGGGAATCCGGGGAGCGCCCGCCGATTACGATGAGCGAGGCGGATGTCGCCAAGGCCCATCGTCTCGACCGCTGGAACCTCGGAGCCACCCGCTTCCTGATTCTGGCCGCCGTGCTGCTTCTCACGGTCGATTACCTGCGGCGTGCCAATAAGTATGCTCTCGCCTCCTTCCCGCTGCCGCTGCCCAGCGCCTGGCTCAACTCGTTCACCCCGATACCCCCGGTGGTGGTCAGGCCCAAAACACCTCGCCGGTCCATGCCCTCCGAACTCGGGTGGCTCGCCAAACGCGGCGATTCGTTTGTTTATCTAGCCGACAATGCGGCCGCTGCCGACGCCGCCCTGGCAGCCCTGCCGAAGCGCCGACGCCCGCAAGTCCTGCGCGTTACGGATGCGATCAGCGACGAATTCGTGTTCGAGAGCCTGTGGTTCGGACGAGGCTCATTTGTCGTCGATTCCGCCGCGCGCGCGGTGAGTTTGTTAGCCAGTTTCAACGAACGGTTTGAACAGCGCCGGTCCACCCGTGCCAGAGTCGGCCAGACCGCCCACATCGTTTGGGATGTAAGCACGCCGATCCCGGAGGCCACAGGTGAAACCCTAGTCAAACTCGCCCATGCCACCGGGTTTTCGCTCTTCACCTGCCATGATTTCCGGTCGACACCATGAGTCCTGACTCCTACCCCACCCGCTTTCGCCCATGAAATTCCACACATTCCCCACCGCCGCCGCCCTGGCAATCCTCTCCGCGTTCGGCCCACTCGCTACGGCCGAGGAACGCACGCTCACCCCCGAGCAAATGGAAGCGCTGGCCAAACAGGGTGATCTCGCCGACGAGGGGCAACCCGCCCGCCCCGCGAAACTGCCCGACCTAACGAAGGGCGAGGAGATCTCGTCGGGCAAAGTGGCACCGCAATTGTGGTATCTCGGACCCACCGGCATCACCGGTTTCATGGTCGGAGGTTTACCCGGCGACCAAATCCAGGTGCAGGGCACCTTCAAAGGCTCGCCGGCCGATGGCAAATTCCTTTCGGGCGATGTGATCATCGGCATGAACGGGAAAAAATTCACCGCCGGCGGACACCTCGGCCAGTTGATCGGCTATGCGATCATCGAAGCCGAAAAAGCGGAAAACAATGGCAAAATCTCATTCCTCGTCTGGCGTGATAAAAACTTCAACGCCCGCCACGGCAAGAAGGATGTCAACAGCGTCGATGTGGACAAACTCTTCGAACAGGTACTGAGCGACAACTCGCTCTTCGATTGGAAACGGGAACAGGAACGCAAAGAGGAGGTCAAGCAAATGGCCTTCGACGAGTTTCCGATCATCCCTACAACGCTTGAAATCGGGCTCACGCTGCGGGTGATGCCCGCCTACAGCGACACCGCGCCCTACGATTGCCCGAAGACGAAACAAATCCTCGAGGACGCGTGGAAGGTGCTCGAGGCACGCTTCGCTCCCAATCCCAAAACCGGCAAACCCGGCGGTGGCGGCAGCCTCGAGGCGCTCGCGCTGGTCGCCTCCGGCAAGCCCGAACACCGCAAACTGGTGCATGACTGGGTGCGCAGCGAAAGCGGATGGCAGCCACCCAAGGAGAAGGGGCCGATCACTCTCGGCCCAGGGCGTGGCTACGCGTCCTGGCATGCGGGCTTCGGCCCCCTGAACTGCGCGCTTTATTACGACGCCACCGGCGACGATTACGTCGTGCCGGCTTTGCGGAAGTATGCGGTCGAAACGGCAATGGGCCAGAGCGGCGGCGGCTCATGGGGCCACACCTTCGCCTGGCCGTCCTTCAATGGCGGCAAACTCCACGCCATGAACCCGGGCTACGGCGCTCTCAATGCCGCCGGCAACCGCTGTTTCATGCTGGTCACCCTGGCCAAAAAACTCGGCATCGAAGATCCGGAAATCGATGCCGCCATCGTCCGCGCCCGCCGCTTCTTCGGCTCCTATGTCGATCAGGGCGCCATCCCCTACGGTGACCACCCCGCGGCCGACACCGACGACAGCGGTGGCAAAAACACCGGCGTCGCCTTCTCGATGAAATTGTTGGGCGACAACTACTCGGCCAAATACTTCGCCATGATGTCCACCCACGCCTCGTTCACCGCCCGCGGCGGCCACGGCCACGACTATCACACCAATTGGTCGGCCTGGGCCGCCAGCCTCTGCGGACCGGAAGTGCGCGCGCTGGCCGAACGCAACATGCGCTGGCGGCGCACCCTCTGCCGCATGCACGACGGCAGTTTTGTTTACATCTCGCCTACCGGCAAATACCCCACAATGCACGACCCCACCGCCACCGAGGTCCTCCACCAGTCCGCGCCCTTCAAACAGACGCTCATTTCCGGCAAGGATACCGACGAGTCCCTCTGGCCCACCAAGCGGGAAATGGGTCAGTTGCTCGCCAGTGCTCAACTGCAGTTCAATGATCCGTGGCTCGACGCCAAGGTCGGCACCCCGTGGCAAAAACGCAGCACCGACGAACTCTTCGATCTGCTCGACATTTTCAAACCGAAGATGCGCGGCTTGGTCGCCCAGGAACTCGCCAAGCGCTTCCAAGCCGGCGAAAAGGACATCGCCCCGCGCCTGGTGAAATTGTTGGAAAATGAAGAACCGAGGTTCCGCGAAGGCGGCCTGCGCGGCCTGCTCGCCTGCGGCAAGGACACCGTGCTCGAAAACCTGTCCAAGGTCACCAAGCTGCTCGAGGATCCAAAGGACTTCGTGCGGATCACCGCGGTCAATGTCATTGCCCAGTCCACCGAAACCGAGGAAACCCAACTCGCAATGCTCAAGGCGACCGTGGCGGATCCCCAGGCCGCTCCGCCTAACAGCATTCGTAATGCGGCCCAAGCTCCGCTGTTCGCCAAGGACAGCAAACTTGCAAACTCACCGTTCGAAGCCGGCTTCGACGAAAAACTGGTGCAGGACGCCTTGGAAAAACTCATCACCCTCGACCCGGTGGGAAACCACCGAGGATTTGTCAGTTCAAGGAAGGCGGTCTGGTCCAAGGACACGGTCATCCGCCTCGCCGGACCGCTCACCTTCGCGGCCGAAGAGGAACAGATCATGGACCAGATGTTCGCCAACCGATCCGCCCCGGCCCGCGCCTTGTTGGAGAAATTCGGCTACCGTGAGGCGGTCCTGTCCGGCGCCCATCAGTTGCGCCTGAAAGCCGCGTTGCCCCGTGATGTCCGTCCCACCGCCGGTTTCAAGCGCGCGATGATCGATCCGGAAGCGGTTAGAAAGCAACCGGCGGCCTTCCGCGAGCTCATTGAGGCGATGCAGATCGTCCTCACCGATGACCCGCTGACCGTGATCTTGCGCACCACCACCAACCTTGACGAATTGCTCGCCCTGGTCGAGGCCGACAAGTCGCAGATCAAGCTGCCGAGCATCGCCGACGACGCACGCGCCATGTTCCAGCAGAAACTCGACGCCAGCGACGGCTCCGGCGCCAAGCTCAAACTCTGCCGCGCCGAACTCAAGGACCCCGCACGCAAGAACTACTTCCCCATGATGGCGGCGATGGATTTCCTCGCCACCACCCTCGGGCCGGAAGCGCTCGAGGATCTGAC
>JBFZFJ010000073.1:0-3086 GCA_041306405.1 Verrucomicrobiales bacterium
TGGTCCTTGAGGAGCTGGTTCGCGTGCTCGGGGAGGAAGGTGTAGCCTTCGTATATCAGGCAGTTCGTGAGTTTTCCGAATTCCGCGGTCTGGTGATCCGGGATGAGCAGCTCGGAGGGGGAGATGCGGGCGAGTTCGTCTTCGAGTAACCCGAGGTCGGCGAACTCGGCGATGGTGAACTCGCCGGTGGTGTGGTCGATGCAGGCGAGACCGGCGGATTTCCCGTGGCGGCAGACGGCGGCGAGGTAGTTCGGGCGCTGGTTGTCGAGCAGCGCGTCGTCGTCGATGGAGCCGGGGGTGAGGATGCGGGCGATCTCGCGGGAAACGAGTTTTCCGGCGACGGGCTCGGACGTTTGTTCGGCGATGGCGACGCGCTTTCCGGCCTTGAGCAGGCGGGCGATGTAACCCTGCGCCGCGTGAAAGGGCACGCCGCACATCGGCGTCCCGCCACGCTTGGTGAGGGCGACGTTCATGATCGGCGAGGCGGCTTTCGCGTCGTCGAAGAACATTTCGTAGAAGTCGCCGAGGCGGTAAAACAAGATGATGTCGGCGGGCAATGACCGGCGCATGGCTTGGTATTGGGCCATCATGGGGGTCAGCGCGGGCTCGGACATGGGCGGAGAGTGGCGGGGTGGCTTGGAAGAATCAAGAAGCGAGGGCTGGTCCGGCGGAAATCATCAGGGACTGGAGGAGCGGTCATGAGTCATCTCTGTCGCCACGTGCGGCATCGGCCTGGTGCGGGGAAGGGGGAGCGTGATGATCCGCTAGTGCAGGACGATGGCTTCATCCCGCGCCGCCAGGCTCTCGCGGGTCACCGGGATGAAGCCGCCGTCCAGACACTCGCAGGAAACGTAGCTGCGCGTGAGTTCCGGGTTGCCGAAAATCGTGCAGACCGCCGTGTCCGCCGCGTCCCGACCGGTGGCGATGCGGACCAGGCCGTTGAGCGGCGCGTGGCGGGTGGCGTCGAAGACGAACCAGTCGCCGCCGATGAAGGCCTCGAAGCAGGCGTGGAAATCCGGCGGGTTTAGCTGATAGGCATAGTAGGTCGCGTAGCGCGCCGGCACGTTGAGCACGCGGCAGAAGGCGATGCCCAGATGCGCGAAGTCCCGGCACACGCCCTCCCGGCGCTCGTATGTTTCGATTGCCGAGCACGTTTCACCCGAACTCCCGCCGACGTAGGAGATGTTCGCGAAAATCCAGTCGCTCACCGCGGCTGCGACGGCGTGCGCCGTTTTCAAATGCCCGAAGAGATCCTGCGCCTGCTGCCTGAGCCGGTCGGACTGGCAGTAGCGGCTCGGGAACAGGAATGGCATGGCCGCGGGGCTCAGAATGTCCGGGCCGTCCGTGCGCAAGGCGCCCACCGGCACGACGCGCGCCGAGGTACGGACATTCGCCTGATAGGAAATTTGCAACGCTCCCGGTCCGGTCGCCCTGATCCGCGCAAAGCGATTCATCCCGATGCCGAACTCCTCCACCGGCAGGCCGGGGTCGGTGACCAGCGATTCGTCGAGAATTTTCTGCCCGCCCGCCTTGAGGCATTGGATCGCGAAAAGAAAAGTCGCGGAGTCCTGAAGCGTGTAATCCAGCTCGCAGGTGACGCGGAAATTCATCGGGGGATCGAGGACTGCGTGGTTTGAACTTTCCGAAGGCAACAAGCGGAGGGAATGCCCCCGCCGTTCGCGCTGCAACTCAAATCGGGGCGATTGCCGAAGTGATTTGAACGGCCCCCGCATCCGTGCTATGTTGTCCGGCTCAAATCCCGGAATATCAAATGCACTTCCAGCCGGGACTCACCAAAAATCGAAAGGACCAAAAAAATGAAACTCCACACCGATAACCACATCCTGATCCGTTCAGCCCTGATCCTGGCGCTGGCCGTCTGCTCTCCCGTCCAGGCCCAAGGCCCTGGAGGACGAGGAATGATGAAAGGCAAAATGATGGGATATTGCCGGGAAATGACCGGGCAAAGACAGCAAATGATGGAAGCCTTCAAGGCTCAGGACGCCGCCCTCACCGAGCAACTCGCCAAGCTGAAGAGCGCTCCCGACGACAAGAAAATGGAACAGATGACCGCCCTCGTCACCCTCATGGCGGAGCAACGGATCGCCATGAACGCGCACCGGGAGAAAATGCAGGACCTGATGACAAAGCACATGCTGCGACACATGGAGGCGGGCAAGGAGTTCATGGCCGACTGCCCGATCCTCAAGGCGCTGCAGGATACGGATGAAAAAAAGGACGACTCCGACACCGGACATCACGCGGAATAATAAGGCCGCGCGCCTGACGCCGGAAAACCGGAACCCTCAATTCCGGTCACCGGCATCAGTTCTGACATTGACGATCCGGGCCACCACGGTCGATCTTCCCCGTGCGAGCCCGGATCGTCCATGTCACTCGATTTTTCCCATCTCAACCAAGTCCCGGGCCTCCGTGAATGGATCGTCGCGGACAGGTGGCAAAATGATTTCAACCCGACCACCTTGTTGCGGAGCCAAGCCTACATTTCCGAGCGGCTCATCAAGCAAGTCAAGATCACCCACGACCCTGAAGGGCGCGGAGTCTTCGTCGAGGCCAGCGTCCACGGCACCTCGCCGAGGCCTTATCTGGCAGACATTCTGTTCCGCGAGAAGCGCGGGATTTGGAGCGCCGAGCCCGAGTGTTCCTGTCCGGTGGGCTTCCACTGCAAGCACGCCGCCGCGTTGCTTGCCCTGATCTCGTTCGAGCTCGCCCGCGGGAAAGTAAACGTTTTCGGCAGCGGCACTCCGCAGGTCGCGCCCGAGCTCCGCGACTGGCTGAAGGAAATCGAAAAAGCCGCCGAAGCCGGTCGCGCGCAGTCCGCCGTGCCGGTCGCCAAGCCCGAGAACCGCTTCCTCGCCTACTGCATCGAGCAACCGGTCTATCAGGCAGGCTCCAGGTTGAACTTCGTCATGCGCGTCGGCACCCGCCAGAAAAACGGCAGCGTCACCATTTCCGACTCCCGCGCCAGTGCCGACCCCTCGAAACCGCCGAAATACATGACGCGCGAGGACCTCTTCGTCGCCTCCCTCTATCACCAGCGCTATCGCAAGCTTCATCTCTGGAAC
>JBFZFJ010000074.1:0-5979 GCA_041306405.1 Verrucomicrobiales bacterium
CGGAGCGCTTGTCAAAATCGAGGTTGATTTGGGCACCGATTTCCTCGAAGTTGATTCCCGTAACGACATACCCCTTGAAGGGCACCAAAGCCTTGATATTTCGGATTTTCACACCCGTTCATGGCTTTGGCGGCGGCTTGGCCGCGGACAATGAATGCGGGCTGCTCTTTTGGGGCAGGAGTGGTCTTCGACGGTTTCATTGGCGTAGGAAGTCTTTGACTTGTTGAAGAGTGGAGTTTGCGGAGTCGAAAAGCAAGGATGCAGGTTGGACGCTGTTGTTTCGAAAGGTCAAGCCGTCGGCGAGTGCGGCGTAGATTTCCAGGAAGTTGTTTAGACTGCGTGAGAATCGGCGTTTCACATCGGACTCTGGAACGGAATGTCCTCCCATTTTGACGCGTTGGGCGATTCGGCGGATGGCGAGGGCTGGAGTGGGAATCCAGAGGTAGTGGATCTCGATTTGAAAACCGAGGGATTTGGCCTGTTGGAGCAGCTTGGCGTGGGTGGTGCCGCTGAGGGGGCTTTCGAGACCGAAGGAGAGGCCGGATTCCAAGCAGCCTTGGATTTCGTGGAGCAGGAGTTTGCCGGCTTTGACGGCGAGTTTTTGGGGGCGAGAGGGGAGAGGCTGCGGGCGATCTCGTCGGCGTTGAGGAAGCGCGGGATGGGATCGAGCTGGCGGAGGTAGGCGCGTGCGAAGGTGGTTTTGCCAGCGCCGTTGGATCCGGTGAAGAGGTAAAGCGTGGGATTCCCGGTCAATTTCATTCGCTTCGCAGGGAGATTGAGGCATCCACCCTCATGATTCAAGGATTCCCTTCCGCAGATCCCGTGCGCTCCACAGCGTTCCGCTTGCGGCCGAGCCTCCGCCCTTCAGCTTCCTCGCGCCATCTTTGCGCTTTGGACCAAATGGATTCCTTGCGCTCGCAAAGGCCTCGTTCACAAAATCCTTGCTGCCGATAATTATTATTTGTCTGTCACTTTGTAATGTCACTTTGTAATGAATTTGGATGGGGCTCCTGCCGTCTTCACGGGTTTAGGGGGTCAACATCTCGTGTCGGGTTGCCGTATCCGTGACAGGTTCAGCCAAAGTAGGCGACGCCCGCCTTGAAGATCGGCTGGTGCTTGGTGCCCGGGATGTTCTTGGCGACTTGCGTGCCGCTGCGTTCGGTGTGGGCCATTTTTCCGAAGACGCGGCCGCATGGGCTGGTGATGCCTTCGATGGCGGCGAGCGAGCCGTTCGGGTTGATGGCGATGTCCATGGAAGGTGCGCCGTCGGCATCGCAATACTGGGTGGCGATCTGGCCGCTGGCGGCGAGCGCGGCGGTGATTTCCGAGCTGGCGAAGAATTTACCCTCGCCGTGGGAGACCGGGACGCGGTGGATGTCGCCGATCTCACAGTCCGTCAGCCACGGGGAAAGCTGGCTGACGACACGGGTGCGGGCGTAGCAGGAAATGTGACGGCCGATGCTGTTGTGGACGAGCGTGGGAGCATCGGCGTGGGCGTCGCGGATCTCGCCGTAGGGGACGAGGCCGGTTTTGACGAGGGCTTGGAAGCCATTGCAAATGCCAAGGATGAGGCCGCCGCGGTTTTTGAGCAGGTCCATGATCGCGTCCGCCACGCGCGGGCTGCGGATGATGGTGGCGATGAATTTCGCGGAGCCGTCGGGTTCGTCGCCCGCGCTGAAACCGCCGGGGAACATCAGGATCTGCGAGCTGCGGATTTGCGCGGCGAGCGCGGTGAGGGATTCCTCGATGTGCTTTGCGGTTAGGTTGCGGAATACCAGGATTTCCGCGTCGGCTCCGGCTTCGCGGAAGGCTTTGGCGGAATCGTATTCACTGTTGGTGCCGGGGAAGCTGGGGATGATGACCTTGGGGTGGATTGACGATTGATGATCCGACTTCGCCGAGGCTACGACGGACAGGTTGTTGATTTTGGATTTTGGATTGGAAGAGAAGAGTGGGATATCTCTGATCTCTGATCTGTGATCTCCGATCTCTTCCGGCTTGGTGGGATAGATGGGTTCGAGGGTTTGTTCCCAAGCAG
Organism: Verrucomicrobiales bacterium; assembly: GCA_041306405.1. Taxonomy (GTDB): domain Bacteria; phylum Verrucomicrobiota; class Verrucomicrobiia; order Verrucomicrobiales; family Akkermansiaceae; genus Luteolibacter. The sequence goes on from JBFZFJ010000074.1 coordinate 2,039, forward strand.
TTTGGAGTTCGGTGAGGGTGTGGACCTCGCTGTTGAGGACGAGCGTGCCGACTTCGGTGGTGTGGCCGATTTCCACAGAACTGAATTCGACCGGCAGCGGCTCGGTGTGCTCGATCAGGAAGGCGAAGTAGCGTTCGCGCGCGAGGTCGAGGGTCGTGTTGATCTCCGCGCCGATGTGATTGCCGAACGCCATCTTCGCCAACGCGGCGGCGATGCCGGCCTGGCCGATGTGGTGGAGCGCGAGGATTCTTCTTTCCTCATTCAGCTCATGCAGCGCGGCGGCGACTTGCTTGAGCTCGGCGAAATCCGGCAGGTGATCCGCATCGCGGGAAATTTCCACAAGCGAGACCGCCGATCCCGCTTGTTTGAACTCCGGTGAAATCGCTAGGCTGGCTTTGCCGGGAGCGAGCGCGAAGGAGACGAGCGTCGGCGGCACGTCGAGCTCGTTGAACGAACCGGACATCGAGTCCTTGCCGCCGATGGCGGCGAGGCGGAGCCCGTGCTGCGCCTGATAGGCCCCTAGTAGCGCGGCGAAGGGCAGGCCCCAGCGGGTGGCGTCGTTGCCGAGTTTCGGGAAATATTCCTGAAGCGTGAGCCGGATGTCGGTGAGTTGCGCGCCGGCGGCGACGGCTTTGCAGACGGATTCGGTGACGGCGTAGAGCGCGCCGTGGAAGGGCGACCACGAGGAAATTTCCGGGTTGAAACCCCAGCTCATATAGGTGCAGACGTCGGTGTCGCCTTCCAGCAGCGGAAGCTTGGCGACCATCGCGTCGGGCGGGGTGAGTTGCCGGTCACCGCCGAAGGGCCACAGCACGGTGCCTGCGCCGACGGAGCCGTCGAAGATCTCGCCGAGGCCTTTTTGGGAGCTGATGTTGAGGGATGATAACTGATGAGTGATCAGTGGGGCAGCGGAAGAGATGGGGGCTTGGCGACCGATGATCGCCGCCACGTGGACCTTCGCGGTCTGTTGGACGCCGTTGGTGTCGAGGAAGGCGCGGGAGAGGTTGACGATGGTTTTGCCGCGCCAAGTCATGATGAGGCGGCCGCTGTCGGTGACGTTGGCGACGTGTTTGCACTCGAGGTTCTCCTTGTCGGATTCGGTGATGAAATAGTCGATCTCGGAAGGATCGACGCAGATCGCCATGCGTTCCTGCGATTCGGAAATCGCGAGTTCGGTGCCGTCGAGGCCGTCGTATTTCTTGGAAACGGCGTCGAGGTTGATTTCCAGTGACGGAGCGATTTCCCCGATGGCCACGGAGATGCCGCCCGCGCCGAAGTCGTTGCAGATCTTGATTTTGCGGGTGAGTTCCGGGTTGCGGAAGAGGCGCTGGATTTTGCGCTCGGTGGGGGCGTCGCCCTTCTGGACTTCCGCGGAATTTTCCAAAGCGGTGTCGGTGTGTTCCTTCGAGGAACCGGTGGCACCGCCGACTCCATCGCGGCCGGTGCGGCCGCCGATGAGCAGGATGACGTCGCCCGGGGCAGGGGAGCCACGGAAGACGTGGGAGCGCGGGACGGCGGAAACGACCGCGCCGATTTCCATGCGCTTGGCGACGTAGCCGGGGTGATAGACTTCCGCGACCTGGCCGGTGGCGAGGCCGATCTGGTTGCCATAGGACGAGTAACCTTTTGCCGCAACCTGGCAGATTTTTTTCTGTGGGAGCTTGCCGGGAAGGGTTTCGGCAAACGGCGTGCGCGGGTCGCCGGCACCGGTGACGCGCATTGCCTGATAGACGTAGGAACGTCCCGAAAGCGGATCGCGGATGCAGCCGCCGAGGCAGGTGGCGGCACCGCCGAAGGGTTCGATCTCGGTGGGGTGGTTGTGGGTCTCGTTTTTGAACATGACGAGCCACTCTTCTTCCGGGCGGTCGTCGATAGAAACCGGGACGACGATCGAGGCGGCGTTGACTTCTTCGGAGACTTCGAGGTTGTCGAGCTCGCCGGATTTTTTCAGCTCGCGCATGCCGATGAGGGCGATGTCCATGAGCGTGACCGGTTTGTCCTCACGACCGAGGCTTTTGCGGGTTTCCTGATAGCTCTGCCAGGCGCGCTGGACGGGTTCGGTGCCTTCGCCGAAGGTCACTTTGTCGATCTTGGTGAGGAAAGTCGTGTGTCGGCAGTGGTCGGACCAGTAGGTGTCGAGCATCCGGAGCTCGGTGAGGCTCGGGTCACGCTTTTCCTCGTCGCGGAAATAGGCTTGGCAGAACCTCACGTCCTCGGCGGACATCGCGAGGCCGAGGTCGGCGCGGAGAGTGGCGGGGTTTTGGGTGGCGAAGCCGGCGAGGATGGCGACGTCGGGCGGGGAAGCGGGTTCGCGGCGACCGGTGATCGCCGCCACGGGGACTTCGTGGGAGTCCACGGCGTTGATGACGAAATTCTTGATGCGGGTGATTTCGTCGGCGGAAAGCGTGCCGGCCAGGAGGATGACCTTGGCGGAGAAGACGGCGGGGCGCTCCTTGCCGGTCAGGATCTGGACGCATTGCGCGGCGGAGTCGGCGCGCTGGTCGAACTGGCCGGGGAGGAATTCGACGGCAAAGGCGGTTTCGTTGTCCGCGATGGAGAGGGTTTTCGAAATGGAATCAACCTGCGGTTCTGACAGGATCAGGCGCGCGGCGGAGCTGAATTCCTCGTCGGTAAGTCCGTCGCAGTCATAGCGTTGGACGATGCGGATATCAGTGAGGCCGGGCAGCACAAGCGACTCGTGGAGGTCGTGCAGCAGGTGGCGGGCTTCGGCGTTGTGTCCGGCTTTTTTTTCGACGAAAATGCGATTCATGGGAGCGGTGAGCGACAGAGCTTTGGAAAGCGCTGGATGCTAGGACGCCGGACCGTGAGCGCAAGCGGAATGGGCCGCAGATCAAATCGCGGAGAATTCAGCCGTCGTAATGGAAGCGGCATTGCATGATCAGCAGGCTTTCCGCTTCGATTTTGTAAATGAGACGGTGCTCTTGAGTGATGCGGCGCGACCACCAGCCTTTGAGGTTGTTTTTGAGTGGTTCCGGTTTACCGATCCCGGAATACGGATTCCGCAGGGTGTCCTTGATGACGTCATTGACCCGCAGGAGGATTTTCTTGTCATTTTCCTGCCAATAAAGGTAGTCCTTCCAGCCGTTGGGCAACCAGGTCAGTCGCATAGCTCGCCTTCCTGGATTTTCCCCGCGTCATAGTCCGCGAGGCTTTGTTGGATCTGGTCCGTGTTGGCCCGGGTGGAAAAGAGGTGCAGCGTCGCTTCCATCGCCTCGTATTCCTCAATGGCCAGCAAGACCACCTTACCCGCACCGTTACGGGTGATGGTGATCGGTTCCCGGTCGCGGGAGGCTGTTTCCATGAGGCCTGCCAGTTGGTTCCGGGCGTCGGTATAATTGATGGTTTGCATGCGATATCGGTCTCACATGGACAGAATTCTGTCAATCCTGCTTTCCTCCGCGGATCAAATCGAGCGGCTGAGCGCTTCTTGGTGAAGGCGCTCGAAATCCGCTTTCGGGATCGGCGTGGGATCGGGATATTCGAAAATTTCGCCCTCGAAATTCCGCAGGGTGACTTTCCCGGACGCGGTATCCACCACGTAATTCGGGTTGATCGGGATTTTCCCGCCGCCGCCGGGGCCGTCGATGACGAACTGCGGGATGGCGTAGCCGGTGGTGTGGCCGCGCAGGCCCTCGATGACCGCCACGCCTTCCGCGACGGGCGTCCGGAGGTGGGACGAGCCGTTGATGAGGTCGCACTGGTAGAGATAATACGGCTTCACGCGGCACATCAGGAGCTTCTGGACGAGCGCCTTTTGGATTTCCACGCTGTCGTTCACGCCGCGGAGCATGACGCTTTGGTTGCCGAGCGGGATGCCGGCGTCGGCGAGGCGGCCGAGCGCGTCGCGGACCTCGGTGGTGAGCTCGTGCGGGTGGTTCGAGTGGATGGAGATGAAAAGCGGGTGGTGTTTTTTCAACATC
>JBFZFJ010000075.1:0-12924 GCA_041306405.1 Verrucomicrobiales bacterium
ACTTGAGGACTCGGGCGATTGGCGGACAGGGTGTTCGCGACGACGACACCCGTGCCGGCCGGCTCGCTTGGCCGAGTGGAGCACGACGAGCTTCGATACAATGAAGTCGCCACGCGCGTCATTGAGGGGGGTAAATCCTCCGCCCGCCGATATCGGACTTTTGGAACGACTGGCTGAGTTCTTCGGTCTATCGGGGGACAGCAAGCTGGCTCTCATGGACGAGGCCGCTCTCCAGCGGCGCGAAATTCCCGCCGATGTGGCCGGTCATGCGATTCTGCAACGGACGCTTCCCGCTTTCTTCCGTGCGGCTCGCGGCCATGAACTCACGCCGCAGGAGCTGAACAGCCTCGCCGAGGATATCAGGAAGCTGCACACTGCAGACAGCGAGTAAGTGAAACCACCATGGAGCATGTTTGGCAGAAAATCGAAGAGCCGACCTTTGACCTTTGACTTTGAGACTCTCTCCTACCCCAGTCCGTCGCTTTAATTCATAGAGTTGGTATTAGCCGTGCGGCGAGCGGGGAAAATTTATTTCCGGGGCAACTGAAAGCGTCCGGCCAGGATTCCGGGCACAGTGATGTCCTCGTCCAGTTCTTCCCAGCGGAGCGCGTAGCCATCGACTTCCAGCGCGACTTTTGCCAGCTGTTCGTCAGATGCATTGGCTAAAAGGCGGAAGCGGTCCGCCGGAAATCCGATGATCCGCCCATCGTGAAGTTCCATGTAGATGATGCGACCATCCGCCCACGCGCGGATGGCGGCAGCTTCAAAAGTCGCGGTGGATTCAGCGAGCGAGGTGTTCATAGTAGGCTTTCTTCAATGCTTGTTGGTGCTCAAAAACCAAAGGTTCGATGCTGCGGAGATCATGCGGCTTCACGCCCCGGTTGCTTGCCAGGAAGATCGAGGGCTCTAGCCAGAATTTGCATTCGCCATCGGCGGTCCGGACGTGGATGTGCGCAGGCTCTTGCCCTTCATCGGAATAAAAATGAAACCGGAATGATCCGATGCGCAACACCGTAGGCATGGCAAAAACCTATCACCGGAAATCTCCGGGGCGAGGCTTTTTGAGCACGATGCCCGCTCCGGCGTTTCCCCTCCGGTCGCCATTCCCCTCCACCTCACTGCGGCAGGTGGTCGCCGCAATACTCCTCGCCGTCGTGGCCGATGCGGAACTCGTCGTGCGGGTGGGAGACGTCGGTTTTCTCACAGATGACGCAGGTGTGAAAGGCCTCGGAGGCGGGGGTTTTCGCGGCGTTGAAGCGCTTTTTCCGCTGGCCTGACTCGATCGCCCGCGCGGTGCCGCGCAGCGCGGGAATCCCGGCCCAGATGAAATAATTCGTGAAAGCGACGAGGAAAAACGGTAGCTGGACCGGTTGGCCGGCGACGTTGAGAAGAATGCCGGCCGCCATCAGAATCCCGAGAAAGCGCACCTGCACGGGGAGGATGAACATCAGCAGGATTTCCACCTTCGGGAAAAGCGTGGCGAAGGCGAGGAAGGCCGCGCCGAACAGCGCCACTCCGCTCGACGGGATGCCGACCGGATAGACGAAATTCGCCAACAACACGAGGCCGATGCCGGTGTAATAGAACAGCGACGCCTTGAAACTGCCCCAAGCGTTTTCGAGGCCGTCACTGACCATGAAGACGAAGCTTACCGCAAAAATCAGCAGCAAGAGGCTGACTGGATTGAAGGTGCCGAATTGCGAGCCGGCGAAGAACATCGTGGCGACCCGCCAGATTTCCCCGGAGAAAATCTTCGCCCGATCAAATTCGAAAAGCTGCCCGATGTCCGGCCGGATGATCTGCAACACGAAGACGAGAACGTGGAACAACGCGTAATAGCGGAGGAATCCGGGAAATGCCAGCCAGCCGAAGCGGCGCTCCAATCGATCGAAAACAGTCATGTCGGCGGGGAACATCGCGGCTTCACGCCGATTGACAAGCGCGGCGAGAGCGGAAGAGACCGGTTTTTAACGATCCAAACGCTCCGTGCCGTAATCCCCGAAAGGAACCAGCAAATCTCCGTCGGCGGCGACGGAAACTCGGCCCAAGTCAAAAGTCCAAGTTGGGAAATCCCACACCTTCGCCGCCTCGTCCTCGGCACCGGCGGCGAAGATGGAATCCCACTTGGTTCCGGTAAGTGTGCCCTCGGTCCAGCGAAGGTCACTTGGCTGCCAGCCGATCTTCAACGCTGGCTCCCTGATCCAAGTCCCTGCATTACCCAGTAGGTGCTTTTCCACTCCGTCTGCGGCGGTAATATAGACGCGCCTTCCACCAACTGCGGAAATCGCATCTGCGGGCTCCGCGAGGCTGGCGACCAAGAACGCGTCAATCCCATCGCTGGCGCTGACTTGGACGGTCTTGGCGCCCTGACTCTCGACCGTCCGGGTGAATGCCAAAAATCCCTTGGCATCGAGCTCGCTGACGGCGAAGAGCTCCCCAGGCAGGTCGATTAGCGGCCGAACGACTGGCGTCCCCGAGCTTGCGACTTTGATGACCGATACGGATTGGTAGGCTTGATCGGAGTCAAGCCACGGACCGGAATCGCCATCCCTCCACCGGGTGATTCCCGCGACGACCAGCCCGTCCGCCGCGTCGCAGGCGTTGTTTAACATCGATCCCGAAGGTCCGAGATCAACAGGGGTCTGGGCGACCGGGGCCTCTGGCAGCGAGACGTCGAACACCAGCAATTGCGGGGCTTCCCGCGGGAGCCAGTAAGGCTGAATCTGGTAAGGTTTAACCGAGGGTTTGTTTTTCAAAGAATTGGCAGTGGCCAGGAATCTCCTCTTCGGAGAGAACGCCGGCTTGGGCTCAGCCATCACGGGCATTGGCATGACAGTATCAACCGGATACATTCCAAACCAATGGGAATATTGATAGCTGATCGCCACGGCGGGGCGGTTTGGCTGAGGCCAGAGCAAGCGGTCGCCGACCAGTTGGGCACCGGATTTCGGATTCACCGAGCAAGTCCCCAGCAGGGTCAGCGCGGGGGCGGCCGAAGCGTCGTAGATGTCGAGAATCAGCTGGTTGGCCTGGTTTCCTCCATCGCCCATGAAGCGCGCCCAATAAATCCAAGGCGACGCGGTCCCGATCTGCCGGAGGACATACAACTTGCCGTCGCGGTATTCCGCGGCCTTGACGGTCCCCTCGCCCAGATCGGTCTCCGACAGAATCTCCTCAGGCAAAGTTGCCGGAGACACCCGCAAGGTCGCGCGTCCGCCACGGAATGATTGGCCGTCCTCGATCTGGAACAAATGACCGCCCACTTCCAGAACCCGATCCACGGGCCAAGCGAGCGATACATTGGAAAGCGTCGCCGGAGCATCGCGGTCGGAAACATCGGTGATGTCCATCACCCGCTGCGAGATCGAAACCACGGAGTTGCCGATGAGATCGGCGCGGCGCGCGTCGAATTCATGGGGAATGAATCCACGAAGGAGCAAATCACGATTCGCGAGGTCGATGTCGAGCAATTGCACGCCCGATTGCCCGGAAGACCAATAGTTGGCGGAGAGAGGGATCATTGCCAGCCCGGCATCCGGCAGGACTTTCAGCGCCTTGTCATTCCACACGGCTTCGCTGAATGATCCCGAATCCCCGAGATTGATCCGGCGAAGCAGTTTCGGGGCTGCGGGATCCGCCACATCGAAAAGCGAAGCGGCGACTCTTCCTGACTCCAGACCAATGGAAAACAGCAGGTCGCCAATTGGCTGCAAGTAGGAAGACCAACCAGGAACTTCAACATGGCCGGCCACGACGGGATTCCGGGGATCGGCTAGGTCCACTACCCACAGCGGATCGGTTTGCATGAAAGTCACCACATAGGCCTTGTCCCCCGCGAAGCGCGTCGCATAAAGGCTTTCTCCGTTGGCCTCGATCAGTTCAATCCGACCGAGGACACGATTTTCGACTACCATCGGATGAATACTCTCTGGTGACCAGGCACGGAAATTTTCAATGATCGTTTTGGGGACCCAGCCCGAGTCACTGCTGCGGTGTTCTGAAATGGTGGTCAGCACGTTGTTGCTCCACTGGATCCTGAATTTGTTCGAAATCACTCCTTCGGTGCGGATCCCTTGGGCCATCTGAACCAGTCCCGTCCGACGGATCGCGAAAACGGACACATCGGAAGCATTCCACTGCCCGGACGGGCTGGTAGTCACCGCCAGCCAGTCGGCTCCCGAGGAAATCAGCGGCCCATTACCTTCAATCAATGTTTCGCCAACTGCCGATGGCGACTGGTCTTCGGAGAGTTGCCACTCGGTCAGACGGCTTTGGGAATTCCACTCGGTGGTGGCCAGAACCAAGCGGTTGCCCACCAAACGACTGTCGGCGAGGCTGCCTGGAACGTCTTGAGTGAAGGTGATTCCGGCCTTGCCGCCAGCGACCTTGACGAGATTGATGCGCGTCCACGGGTCGCCTCCCGCCGAGCTGCTTTGAGTCAAAAGAACCACCGTGCGATCTCCTTGGGTGCCGGGCAGCAGGTAGAGATCCTGACCGACTGCGGGGAGCCGTAACGAAGCTGTCAAGCGAGGATCCGCAGGATCCGCCAGATCAAGCACCTGCAAACCGCGCAGCTGGTTGAAAAAATAGACGGTGTTTCCCTCCACCTTCCAGATATCCGCCTCAACCGGAATTGCAGTGGGCACTTGCTCTTTGACTTCGGTGTCCTGCACCATCAATGGCAGCCTCCGCATGTAATCGAGCCCCATGGCCGCGGGACGGGACGCGCCAGCCGACTTGACAGGGCCGAAGGTCTTTTGCCCCTGATAAAACTTCGCTGGAAATTTGTCGCGAGACATTGTGCCCCCCACATACCAGCCGAGCGCTCGCCATTGAGTTTTCCGATCATTGCTTGGCAAATGGAACTCGACCATGCCGGACACTCCGCTTTGCGAGCTCACCTTCCGCCAACCGCCCGGACGTTGGAAACGGTATAAGGAGACGCTTTCAAAACCCTCGGCTACCGTCACGACCGCGGTCTGGCGATCCGTTGAAATCTGAAGTTTCAGGGATTTCAATCGGCCCTGCGCCGCGCTGAGTGGGGGGGAAGTCCCCAGAAAAAACACAGCGGCCATTAGAAACAGGAATAACCGCTGCAATATGCAAACGGAACGCAAACAATTCAGACGACGGGTTTTAATGGGGAAGTTCATTGCCGAAAAAATTCAAGAGAAGACAAATCACATCTCTTCTAATGTAAAGGATTTAGTGATTCTTCGCGCCTGCGCAATCCGACGGTGTATTCTCGCGCCGATTGACAAGCGCGGGTCGTGCTTTCAGTCTCCGCAGCGTGATTTCCGAAATCAAAAGCTCGCCGCTCGAAGCCGCCCACGTGGCGCTCGGCGCCAAACTCGTCCCCTTCGCCTGCTGGAACATGCCGGTGCAATACACCTCGATCATCGACGAGCACACCGCAGTGCGCACGGCTTGCGGGATTTTCGACATTTCCCACATGGGACAATTCATCGTCAGCGGACCGACGGCGGCGGCATGGTTGAACGGATTGCTGACGAACGACATCGCCAAGCTCGGCATCGGCGAGGGGCAATACACGTTGATGCTCAATGAAGTCGGCGGCGTGATCGACGATTTGATCGCCTATCGGTCCGGCGCAACGGAGTTTTTCCTGGTGGTGAACGCGTCGATGATCGACGAGGACTTCGCCTGGATGGCGGCGCGGCAGGACGCGAATGTGACGCTGCGCAACGAGAGCGATCTTTGGGCGGGCATGGCGATCCAAGGGCCGGCCGCGGTGGAAATTTCCGCCAAGGTTTTCCCTGGCGAAACGCTACCGCCGCGCAACGGAATCATGACCACGGCCACAGGCTCGGTGGTTTGCCGGACCGGCTACACCGGCGAGGACGGCTTCGAATTCTTCAGCCCGGCCGCAGAGGGCATCGCCTGGTGGGACAAATTTCTCACCGCCGGAGCGAAACCCTGCGGCCTCGGTGCCCGTGATTCGCTGCGCCTGGAAATGGGCTATCCGCTCAACGGCACCGATCTTTCCCCCGAGCGCACGCCGATCGAGGCCGGGCTCGGGTTCTTCTGCGCGCTGGAAAAGGGCGACTTCATCGGCCGCGACACGCTCGTCCGCCAAAAGGCCGATGGCCCGGCGGTGAAGCTGACGGCGCTGCGATATCTGGACAAAGGTCCGCCGCCGCGCGCGCACTACCCGGTTCATTCCGCCGACGGCGCGGTGCTCGGAGAACTCGCGAGCGGTGTGCTTTCGCCCTCGCTGATGACCGGCATCGGCATGGCCTACCTGCCCGCGGAGTTCTCGAAAATCGGGACGCCGCTGCAAATCGAAGTCCGCGGACGGCTGTTCCCGGCGGAAGTCGTCAAAAAGCCGTTTTACAAGAAATAGGCCGTATGGGACCTATGGGACCTATGAGACCTATCATTTCCAAGCCATCAATAATCCACTGACTTACCCTATGAACACCCCCGCCGACCTCCGCTACGCCAGCTCCCACGAATGGGTTCGCCTTGATGGCGACATCGCCACCGTGGGCATTTCCGACCACGCCCAGGAAGAACTCACCGACGTCGTCTTCGTCGAGCTGCCCGCCGTGGGCCGCGCGGTGGACGCCGGCGATCCGACCGCCGTCGTCGAATCCGTGAAAGCCGCCAGCGACATTTACGCCCCGGTCGGCGGCGAGATCGTAGAGGTGAATCCCGACGTCGAGGCCGATCCCTCGCTCGTCAACACCGATCCCTACGGCAAGGGCTGGATCTTCAAGCTCAAGGTGAAAGACGCGGCCCACGTTTCCAAACTGATGGATGCCGCGGCCTACGCGGCACAGATCAGCTAGACTTCGTTTTCAGCAATCCGCGCCCGCTCCAGACGTAGTTCCAGCCGGAAATCACGGTGAGCGCGACGGCCGCCCACAGGAAGACCGGCTGCACCCAGCCGCCTTCCGAAGACGGGCGCGCGAGATTGCCCAGCCACTCCAGCCCGGCGACTTGTTTCTTCGCGTGCTCCGCGGTGAGCCAGATCAGGCCGGTGATCAGATAGGCGAGCTGGAAGGTGGTTTTCCATTTGCCCAAACCGTCGGCCGCCAGGACCTGGCCGGCCTCGATAGCGATTTGGCGCAGGCCCGTGACCAGAAACTCGCGGCCGATGATCAGCGCCGTCACCCACACCGGGCAGAGGCCTTTTTCCGTGAAAAACACAAACGCCGCGCTCACCAGAATCTTGTCCGCCAGCGGGTCCATCAGTTTCCCCAGCGGCGTCACCAGCCCCATTTTCCGCGCCAGATAGCCGTCCACGAAATCGCTGACCGCCGCCACGATGAAGAGCACCAAGCCCGTGCCATAACCGGTCAGGGAGCTTTGCGAGACTGCCACCACGAAGGCGGCGGTCATCACAAGGCGCGAAAACGTGATCGCATTCGGTAAGTTCACGCGCGCAATGTGGGAAATGCATGGGCGGATAGCAACAAGGGGTTGCGCCAATCCGCCATTCCTCCTACATCATTGCCCGCCCATTCAACGGCACCTTATTATGAGCAATAGCGATTTCGGACTTATTGGTCTGGCCGTCATGGGCCAGAATCTCGTTCTCAACGTGGAATCCCGCGGCTTCCAGGTCTCGGTTTACAACCGCACCACCTCCGTGACCGACGAATTCGTCGCGAAGCACCCGGACAAGAAACTCGTCGGCGCGAAGTCGCTCGAAGAGTTCGTCCAGTCGCTCGCCTCGCCGCGCAAGGTCATGATCATGGTGAAGGCCGGTGCGCCGGTGGACGCCGTCATCGAGTCGCTCATCCCGCTGCTCGACAAGGGCGACATCATCATCGACGGCGGAAACTCGCTCTACACCGACACCGAGCGCCGCGACAAGTGGCTCGGCGATCTCGGCTTCCGCTTCATCGGTGCCGGCGTGTCCGGCGGTGAGGAAGGTGCCCGCAAAGGCCCGTCCATCATGCCCGGCGGCCCCGCCTCCACCTGGGAGGTCATGAAGCCGATTTTCGAATCCATCGCCGCCAAGGCCGAGGGCGAGCCCTGCGTCTTCCACATCGGACCCGGCGGTGCCGGCCACTACGTGAAGATGATCCACAACGGCATCGAATACGGCGACATGCAGCTCATCTGCGAGGCTTATAACATTTTCAAAGCTGCCGGCTTCACCCCGGACGAACTCGCCGAAGTCTTCACCGAGTGGAACAAGGGCGATCTCGAAAGCTACCTCATCCAGATCACCGCCGAGATCTTCAAACAGAAGGACAAAAAGACCACGAAGCCGCTCGTCGATCTCATCCTCGACACCGCCGGCCAGAAAGGCACCGGCAAGTGGACGCTCATCAACGCGATCGAAAACGCCGTCGTCGTCTCCACCATCAACGCCGCCGTCGAAGCCCGCATTCTTTCCTCGATGAAGGACAAGCGCGTTGCCGCCAGCAAGATCCTCAAAGGACCGAAGCCCGAGATCGACGTGAAAAAGAAGAAGCTCGTGAAAAAAGTCCACGACGCGCTCTACGCTTCCAAGATCATCTCCTACGCCCAAGGTCTCGACCTCATCACCGCCATGGGTGCCGAAAAAGGCTGGGATCTCGATCTCGCCAAGATCGCCGCCATCTGGCGCGGTGGTTGCATCATCCGCGCCCGTTTCCTCAACGACATCACCCAAGCCTATCGCAAGAATCCGAAGTTGGAGAACCTCATGCTCGCCCCGTTCTTCACGGACCTCCTCAACGGGTTCCAGGAAAACTGGCGCGAAGTGATTTCCATCGCCACCCTCGCCGGCATCCCGGTTCCGGCGTTCTCGGCCTCGCTCGGTTACTACGACAGCTACCGCAGCGCCGTGCTCCCCGCCAACCTGCTACAAGCCCAGCGCGACTTCTTCGGCGCCCACACCTACGAGCGCACCGACAAGAAGCGTGGCGAGATGTTCCACACCGACTGGCCGGACGTCATCGGCTGATTCAACCGCAGCTAGACCCTTGCCTTTGTTTGAAGCCCGGTCATGCGCGAGACTTCCGCTTGGGAGACGTCCCACTCGCCGCGCTTTTCGCGGAGGGTTTTCGCAAGGAAGTTAGGCAGCTCGATCACCAGACCCTCCCGACTTGATAGTCGTCGATGATTTCGTCCACGGAGATGATTCCCAATCCAAGGCGTTTGGATGTCGAGCAACCAGCCTGTCACGGTGGTGGCGGTCACGGGGCGTTGAAGGTTTTGGCGATTTCCGCGTTGAGCGCGGGGGCGTCAACGTTCGCGACCATTTTAAATTTCCTGCCTTTGAGTCCACCGATCCGAGTTTTGCCTCAGTATTCGTCCACCGCGCTCAGCCTGACCACCGGCTTGTCGCGCCGGGCGCTGATGACCTCCTCGCCGCGCTCTGCCGCCGCGATCAACCGGGAAAGCTGCGTTTTTGCCTCAAGGATGATGACTTGCATGACGGTGATAACTTAGCCAAGTAGCCTAGGATGAGCAATTGGAATCTTTCTTGGTTCCATGCTCACGCGGCGTGTGACTGGACCTCACGTTGGGCTCGTTCGCGATTCTCGCGCTCGCCGCGCATCAGATCGTCGTCCAACTGGAGGCGGAGCTGGAGATGTGGCGCGGCGGTTTGAATGCCTTGGACCTGCCATTGCCGGAGGGGATCGCGTCGCCGCAGTATTTCAAGACCCTGCGCTCCTCGTGGATTCACCAACATGGAATCGGTGGTGCCCAAGTGCAGATCATCGTGCGGGAGATCGAACTGAAGAGGCGGGAGCTGGCGGGGAAGCTTTGATTCCGAGGTTTTTGTATTGATCGCTTATTTGAGACTCTGATTCAAGGCCGCGAAAGCCTCGTCCGCGAGCACGGGCCGCGCGCTGTCTTTCCAGCCGGCCGGCGGCTCGGGGAGATTCACCCAACTGCGGCAGCCGCCGTATTTCGCCTCGTAGGGAAATTCCCAAGGCGTGGCGAGTTCGCGGACGCGAACCAACGCGAGATGAATGCTGCCGGAGGCCATGCCTTTGCCCTCCCAATCGAAGCGGTCGCGCACCGTTTGCTCCGAGTAGATATGGAGCGGCTCCAAGGCCCCGACCTTTTTCCAATCTGTCAGAGTGATCGCCCACAGCGCCTCGGCGTGGTGGGTGATCCCGATCACATCGCCCGGCTGCCACTCGGGCAGGACTTTCACCTCACCTTCCCGGACCTGGTCGGCCAAGGCGTGGAAGCGGGTGGGGAAGAGGAAAAAAGATTCGTGGGCGAAGGAGAATCCCTGGCGTCCCTCATGGATGCCGCCCTTGCGCAGGAGGATCGACTGCCGGCCCGATGCCAAGGCGTCGCAAACCACCTGCCACTCTTTGAATCCGATAGGCACGCTCATTTGAAATCAGCCCAAGTCATCGGCCGTGACCGAGGTTTGCTCCCTTGATCCGAGAATCCGGGCCTGGAGAATCACCCGCTGGGGCGACGCGTCGAAGCGGTAGCTGTGACAGTTCGGGCAGAGCGCGGCTCCACTTCCGACAATCGAATCACAGCCCTCGCAGACTTTGTAGCCTGCGGGATTGGCGGCGATCTTCGCGGCGGCGGCCGCACGGTTCGGTGGTGGAGATTCGGGCATGGTGGCTATGAAAAAAGCGGCACCGGTGACCCGGTCCGCTTGTTTCTTTGATTTGAATGAAACCGGCTGACGGGTCGATCAAGCGATGCCTGCGAGAGCCTTCGCGGTCTTGCTCTTCAAGTTGGCGGCCTTGTTCGGGTGAATCAAGTTGCGCTTGGCGGCCTTGTCCACGACGGAAGAGAATGCGGAGCTTGCTTCGGCGGCAGCGCTTTTGTCACCGGAAGCGATCGCGGTGAGGGCTTTCTTGCGGAGCGTCTTCATGCGGCTCTTTTCAGCACGGTTACGCTCGGTCCGGACGACGGTTTGACGTGCGCGCTTGATTGAAGATTTGTGGTTGGCCATGGTCGTATTGTAAAAAAATGGGTCGCTTGGAGGCGGGCGGGGGAAAATAGGAATTTGGGCGCAGGTGTCAAGCTCGTGTTTCAGAGTTTCCGCAAAACCCAAAATTTCATGGCTCGTCATCCTTGATTGAACCGCACAAGGTGCCCCCGTCACCCGTCCAAGCGGGCGAATAGCACTAGAAAACACGACGTTGAAGACTTTCAAAGAACTCGGCATTCCCGCCAACCTGATGCAGGGGCTTCAGGAGCTCGGCATCATTCATCCCACCGAAATCCAGGACAAGGCGATCCCGTGGCTGCTCGAAAACGGCGGCGACCTGATCGCCCAAGCCCAGACCGGCACCGGCAAGACCGCCGCTTTCGGCCTGCCGCTGTTGATGAAGATGAACCCGAAATCGCGGGAAATCCAAGGGCTCATCGTCGCGCCCACCCGCGAGCTGGCGAAGCAGATCGGCAAGCAGCTTTTCCGCTACACCAAGTTTTCCGAGAAGATCTTCGTCGAGGTGCTTTGCGGCGGCGACGACTTCGACAAGCAGGTTGCCTCGCTGCAACGGCCGACCCACATCGTCGTAGCCACGCCCGGACGGCTGCTTGATTTGTTCCAGAAAAAGGCGCTGACGCTGATCAACGTGAAGCACCTGATCCTGGACGAGGCGGACGAAATGCTGAGCATGGGCTTCAAGAAGGAGTTGGTGAAAATCTTCGGCCTCACCCGCGCGCGGAAGAGCACGTGGCTGTTTTCGGCGACCATCCCGGACGCCATCCACGGCCTGATCAAGGACTGCATGTCGGAAAAACCGCACCTGCTGAAAATCGACAAGGCGCACGTCGTCAACCACGACATCGACCACCAGTTCAAGATTTGCAGCCGCGACGAGAAGACCGAGTTCATCGCCGGTTTTCTCAAGAAACAGCAGGCCAACCGCGGCGTGATTTTCTGCCGCACCAAGGCGGGCGCGATCATCCTCGGCAAACAGCTCACCACCAAGGGGTTTCCGGTCGATGTCCTGCAAGGCGACCTCACCCAGAAGGAGCGCGACACCGTGATGCGTTCCTTCAAAAAGGAGCGCACCCAGTTCCTCATCGCCACCGACGTTGCCGCCCGCGGGATCGATGTCGAAGGGCTTTCCTTCGTCATCCACCACCAACTCCCCGAGCAGATCGAATACTTCACCCACCGCAGCGGCCGGACGGCGCGGGCCGGCAAAAAGGGGGTTTCCCTCGCCCTGATCGAGCCCCGCGAACGGCCGAAAATCACCAAGCTGGAAACCGATTTCGACCTCTCCTTCAGCGAGGTCCACTGAGCGGCCTCACGGCGGATTTTTAAAAATCGGCAAAAATCTGGTTTTCAGCTGATTGAGCCAAATTACTGCACGTGTTCTGCGCCTTCGGGCACAACTCGCGCATGGCCACATCCCGCTACCGCGTCCCGGCAATGTCCGAACAGCATGTCCTTGAGCATGTGCGCGTTCGATTGATCGATCCTGACGATGCCATCCAACGTGATCGTTACCGCGCGCTCATCGAAAAACATCACTATCTCAAGAGCGACACGCTCGTCGGCGAGCAACTCCGCTATGTGGCCGAAGTCGATGGGCACTGGCTGGCGCTGTTGAGCTGGAGCGCGGCTGCCAACCACCTCAAGGACCGTGAGGATTGGATCGGCTGGGACATCACGCAACGCCGCCGCCGTCTCGCGCTGGTGGCCAATAACGGCCGTTTCCTCATTCTGCCGGGAGTCGATTGCCCCAATCTCGCCAGCCGCGTGCTCGCACTTTGCGGGCAACGGCTCGCCGATGACTGGCAGCAGTCGTATGGCCATCCCGTGCTGGTGGCCGAGAGTTTCGTCGATAGCCAGTTGTTCCGTGGCACCTGCTACAAGGCGCAGGGCTGGAGATTGTTAGGTGAGACCAAAGGGCACGGGCGCGCCCGGCAGGATTACTACACCACCCACAACCGCCCCAAGCAGCTGTGGGTGCGCGAACTGCGTCCCAAGGCCTGTGCCACATTGCGGGCCGCCCGCCTGCCCGC
>JBFZFJ010000076.1:0-2822 GCA_041306405.1 Verrucomicrobiales bacterium
ATTCGAGGCCGGTGCGGATTTCGCCATCGTCGCCGCCATCCCCGACCTCCACAAGATCCCGGAAAACGACCGGCTCGATCCCGACCAACTCTCCGCCGACATCGCCCGCCTCGGCGGCCGGGGGTTCTATCTGCCCGACCTCGAAACCATCATCGCCAAGGTCACGGAAACCGCCGAGCCCGGCGACATCATCGCCGTCCTGAGCAACGGCGGCTTCGGCGGCATCCACGAGAAATTGCTAACCGCCTTGGCTTGAGGCCGTTCGCTAGCATCGACTTGGAATCAACCGAGGACAAATCCACAGACGGCGACCACGTGGCAGACGCTGCCGCCGAGCACGAAGAGATGCCAGATCGCGTGGTTGAACGGCAGCCGGTGCCAGGCATAAAAAGCGATTCCGAAAGTATAGCCCAAGCCGCCGGCGACCAGCCAGGCCAAGCCGGCCGCCGGCAAGCCGCGGTAGAGGGGGCCGATCGCTAAAACGATCAGCCAGCCCATCGCCAGATAGAGCGCGGTGGAAATCCAATGGTCCTTTTTCCCGCGCCACAAGGTCTTGATCAGGACGCCTATGGCCGCCATCGCCCAGACGATTCCGAACAGCCACCAGCCCGTCGCGCCGCGCAGCGTGATGAGGGTGACCGGCGTGTAGGAACCGGCGATGAGCAGGTAAATGCAGGCGTGGTCGAGCGCTTGGAATCGCGCCTTCCACCGCGGCGAGGTGAAAAAGTGATAGAGCGTGGATGACGAATACAGCAGAATCAGCGAGGTTCCGAAGACCGCGCCGGAAACGACTTTGAGCGGCTCGCCCCACGCCACAAAAAGCATCGCCGCCAGCGCCGCGATGCTGAACACCACGCCCGCCGCGTGGGTCACGAGACTCGCGACTTCTTCACGGTGGGAATCGCATAAGGGCGAGCGGTGGCCAATTTCCAGAAACATCCTGCGGGGCATCTCTTTCGCCCGGGATCGCCCGCTTGTCCAGCCCGCCGAAGTCCTCGACTCCGTGGACCCGGCGCTGCATGCTCCCGTCGATGCGCCGCACGGGAATCGTCCACACTCGCTTTCAATCGCTGGAAATCTGGAAATCGGAGCTGGCCACCGAGTTCCGCGTCGCCGGGGCGCTGCATGCGTCGTTCCACAAGAACCGCTTCCTCACCGGGCTGGCATGGGACCTCATCGCCGCCGCCGCGCTGCTGCGCAAGGACGGCCCGCCGCGCTCGATCCTGATGCTCGGCCTGGCCGGCGGCACCGCTTACCGGGTGCTGCGCCACTTGCTGCCGGACTGCAAACTCACCGCCATCGACATCGACTCGGAAATCGTCGGCCTCGCCCGCGAGCATATGGAGCTCGACGCGCTCGACATCGAGGTGATCACCGCCGACGCCTATCCGTGGCTCGCGCAAAACCAGCGCCGGTTCGACGTGGTTTTCGACGACATCTATCTGGCTGGCAAGACCGACGTGTTCCGCCCGCAGGCCTGGAATCCCGAGCTGCTCGTCCATCTCCGCCGTGCCACCGCTCCCGGCGGCGTGCTCGCAGTGAACCTGGTGACCGGAGCCGGCCACCGGAAAATGCAGTCGCTCACGCGGAAAATCCTCCGCGACGCTTTCCCCAGAGTGCGCAGCCTCACCACGCCGGCGGGCATGAACGAGGTCCTCGTCGCCGGAGAGGCCGTGGCCACGCGGCCGCAGCTCGACGCCTATCAGGAAAATTTCGGCGACTGGCGCGACCGGATGTTTTGGGACCGCGTCGAGGTCCGGCGGGTCTCCTGATTACTTCGAGCCGCTCACGGCTGCGTGGCAGCCGCCATCCGGGCGGAAGTTCTCTGGCAGACACTTGCAGGATTGCTTCATCGTCATCGGGTCCAGCGGCGTGACGGTGCGGCAGGAGATTGCGGAAAACGCGAGACCAAGGATCGGGAACAGTAGTAGGTATTTCATCGGGTCGGTTGGGTGTTCGGGAGTCCTAGCCATTTCGAGCGGGAAACTCCAGCATTCTCTTTCCGCCCGGAAATTCAGCCCAGCGGCTGGATGTTGGGCACCGAGGGGCCCGTCGCCTGGGCGAAGTGGGTTTTCGAGCGGGCCATGAAGGTCCCGAGGCAGAGGTCGGCGATCGGCAGGACGACGTTGAAATTCTTGTGCATGTAGCGGTGATGCAGCAGGTGGTGGCCGTTGAGCCGGCGGAACCACCAGGGTTTTTCCACGCGCCGGGCCTTCGGCAAATGCATGCACCAGTGGATGTATTCGTAAAAACAGTAATAAGACGCGAAGGCCAGCGCGCCGCCGACCACGAAGGCCCACTGCCCGGTCAGCCAGGAAAGCACCGCGAACGGGATCGCGCCGATCAGGATGATCACCGGACCGTTCCACCACGCCATCGGGATGGTTTCCTTGTCCTTCTCATCGAGCAGGTGATAGGTCTTGTCCGCCTTGAAAGTCCCGTGATGGACGATGGCGTGGGCTTGGAAGGCGTAGCGGAAATTCCCGACCGGTCGGTGCATCACGTATTTGTGAAGCGTCCATTCGAAAAACGAGGCGAAGACGATGCCGACGGCGAGGCCTGCGAGGGCCCAGAGGATGAAGAAGGTCATGAGTGATGAATTGGCGAAATGATTCCTTAAGCCGCCGTGCGGGTATACCCAGCCGGGGAGGATGACAAGCGCCATTGTGGGGCGCGACCTGAGATGACGGCGGATTTTTGCACGGGTCATCGGCGGGGTGAGGTGATGGTGGCGAAGGCGTGGCGGTTGTTGAAGCGGCGCATGTCGTCATGGAAGTCCTTCAACGTCGATTGCCGCTTGTTTTTGCGCCCACGCCGCCAGT
>JBFZFJ010000077.1:0-16323 GCA_041306405.1 Verrucomicrobiales bacterium
TCCCTATCCATCACCGGCCTTGGGGCGCTCTCCGCGCTCGGGGCGGGCATCGCATCCCATCACCGGGCGCTGCTGGCGCGGCAGGTGCCGTTCCGGAAACTCGGCGAACTGCTCGGTGCCGACAGCCCGCACGCGGCGCGGCCCGGCGCGTGGATCGAGCGGCGCTCGTTGTTAGTGAACCGCAAGTGGAGCCCGGCGACGATGGCCGCGCTGCACGTCGCCCGCGAGGCGATTGCCGAAGCCGGCTGGACCGCGGAGGAACTGCGCGACGCGGCCTTGGTCGTCGGCACCAGCCGGGGAAACGCCGCGGGTTGGCTCGGTCCGTGGCCGGGGCGCAGGCCGTTCAAGCTGATGGCCGCGAGCAACACCATCCACAGCGAACCGGCGTCGGCCATCACCATCGAGTTCGGCATCACCGGGCCTAACCACGTCCTCGCCAGCGGTTGCGCCGCGGGCCTCGACGCCATCGGCATCGCGATGATGCTGGTGCGCTCCGGCACCGCGCCGCGCGCGCTGGCGGTGGCGGTGGATCTGCCGCTGGTGCCGGTCCTGCTCGATAACTATGCCGCGTCCGGCCTGTTATCCGCGGACACGGATTTGAATCCCTATCATTCCGCATCGTCCGGTTTCATCCCCGCCGAGGGCGCGGCGGCGATGGCCATCGAGCATCGCGAAGGCCGTTTCCCCCGGCTCGCGCACTATGGCTGCAATGCCGACGCGTGTGATCCGGTGGGTATTCCCGCTGATGGCGGGCGCACGCCGGAGTTGATAGAAAAGGCGGCCCGCCTCCACGGCAGCCCGTCCGCCATCTGTCCGCACGCCACTGGAACCGCCGTGCAGGCCGTGGCCGATCCCGCCGCGCTGAGCCGTTGTTTTCCCGACTCGCGGCCCAGCCTGCATCTGTTGAAGCCCTTCACCGGCCATACCATCGGCGCGAGCGGATTGTTGGAGAGCGTGATCCTCGCCCGTTTCGCGCGCGACCGCCAACTCCCGCCGAACCTCGCCGGACGCCGCGCTCCCGCCGGATTCCAGCTGCCCGACGAGGTGCTTGAAAACCGCGGTTCCATCTATAAACTTTCCCATGGAATGGGCGGGCACAACGCCCTGCTTGTTCTGACACCGCCATGAGCCCGACACGTCGCCTTGAAGTTTCCATCGATGACCAGACACTGAAAGTCATCGAGGGCGATCAATGCATCCGCCGATTTGATATCTCCACCGCCACCAAGGGCATGGGTTTCACCATGAACAGTTATCGCACGCCGACCGGCCGTTTCCGGGTGGCGGAAAAAATCGGCGAAGGCGCAGCGAGCGGCACGATTTTCAAGCAGCGGGTGGCCGCGGGCTTGTGGCTTCCGGGTTCCGCGGTCGAGGGCGATCTGGTCCTCAGCCGGATTCTCCGCCTCGAAGGACTGGATGTTGAAAATGCAAACACGCTGGAGCGCTTCATCTATATCCACGGCACGAATCACGGGGACAAGCTCGGCCAGCCCGCCAGCCAGGGCTGCATCCGTCTCCGCAACGACGAGGTGATCGAGTTGTTCGACATGGTGAGCGAAGGAACCGAATTGGAAATCCAGCCCGCCACCAAGCGCGGCGTGAAGTTGTTTTTCATCGATTGTGATTCCACGCTTTCGACGATTGAGGGAATCGACGAGCTGGCGCGCGGCAAGGGCGGTGATGTTTTCGAGCGGGTCGTGGAGTTGACCAACGCCGCGATGAACGGCGAGGTTCCGATCGGCGAGGTGTTCCCGCGGCGGATGGAGATGATCCGTCCGGACCGCGAGCTATGTGATGCGGTGGCCGCGCTTTATGTGGAAACCATCGTGCCGGGCGCTGAGGAAATGATCCGCGAGCTGAAGGATGCCGGCTGGCTGCCCGTCATCCTGTCGGGTGGTTTCGCGCCCTTGATCCAGCCGCTGGCGGCGCGCCTGGGCATCGCCCACGTGGAAGCCGTGCCGCTCTATTTCCACGAGGATGGTTCCTATAAAGGCTATGGTGAGGATTATCCAACCACGCGCAACCTCGGGAAAAACGAAGTGATCCGCGAATGGAAACAGGCGCTGTTGCCTGAGCGTGTGGCGATAATGGGTGATGGAATGTCGGATCTGGAGACCAAGCCGGACGTTGATGATTTCATCGGATTCGGCGGCGTGGTGGCGCGCCCGAAGATAGAGAAAGGGAGCGATCACTGGCTGGCCGACATGAGCGACAGGTCTGTTTTGAAAGGTATCATCTCGAATGATCCGATTAGAAAATCGTGAGCCATAGCATCCGGCGCGGCTCCCGTGATACAGATTTAGCTTGCTAGCTCGTTGTTTGTTTATAGGTTGCTCCCGACATGAGCACTACTCCTAAGAAAAACACGCCACAACGTGTCCGTTACACCGATGCCCAGAAGAAAGAAATCGTGGACTTTGCCACGAGCTACAATGCCGCAAACGGTCGTGGCGGCCAAAGCGCTGCTGCTAATAAATTCAAGGTCTCCCCGATTTCGGTGGCTGCTTGGATGAAAGGCGCCGGCGCTCCGAAAGCCGCCGCCCCTGCGAAGGCGGCGAAGGCACCAAAGGCGGCGAAGGCACCAAAGGCCGCCAAGGCAGCGAAGCCCGCCAAAGCAGCGAAGCCCGCCGGCAAGAGCAAGGTCGGCACCCGCTACACCGCCGAGCAGAAGAAGGAGGTCGTTGACTTCGCCGTTGCCTACAACGCGGCGAACGGCCGCGGTGGCCAAAGCAAGGCAGCCGCGAAGTTCAAGGTTTCCCCACTCACGGTGATGGCCTGGTTGAAGGCCGCCGGCGTCAAGAGCTCCTCCAAGAAGGCTGCGAAAAAGGGCGCCCGCGCCGCCGCACCTGCGAAGGCCGCCAAAGCCGCGAAGAAAGCATCCTCGTCGGCATCAGGCAGCTTCGATGCCAAGCTCGGCGCGCTTCTCGCGTTGAGCAAGGAAATCGCCAATGCCGAAGCCGCGCTTGCCCAACTCAAGGGCAAGTTCAGCTCGCTCAAGGCGTCGCTCTAATAGAAATCAAATCATTATCTCACAGGCCGTCTCCCCATCAGGGAGGCGGCCTTTTTTTGTTTCACCAGACGACGTCCGTGGTCACCTCGCTCCAGCGCAAGTGATCCGCCTCGAACACGAAGCGGCCGAGGAATGATTGCTCCTTGAGCAGCAGCGGCAGCCAGTGCTGGTCGTCCTCCCACATCCGGTGATAGGGAATCGCATCGAGCGTGGTCCACAGCGGCACGGCCTCGTCGGTCTCGGTGGGAGTGCCGCTGAAGTCGTCCGAGCGATAAACATGGCAGAGAATGTGCGGGCAGTCCGACATCGAGAACCGCAGTTCTCCCAGCTTTCGCGGCGCGTGCGGCGTGACGTGGAGCTCTTCCTGCGTCTCGCGAATCACGGCCTCCAGCGGCGTCTCGCCGGGATCGATCTTTCCGCCCGGACCGTTGATTTTCCCGGCGCCGAGGCCGCGCTTTTTCTCGATGAGGAGGATCTGCCCGTCCTTGATGATGAACATGATGGTGGCGTGCATCTCGCCGCTCCACGCAGTCCAGTCGATGGGCGACTCGATCATCATGCGTTGCCTTCCGCGTAGGCTTCCACGGAGTCGCAGGTGCAGACGAGATTGCGGTCGCCGTGGACGTTGTCGATGCGGCCGACGGACGGCCAGAACTTGTGCTGGCGCAGATAGGGCAGGGGGAAGGCCGCCTGCTCGCGGGTGTAGGCGTGCGGCCATTCGTTCCCGCAAACCGTCTCGCAGGGATGCGGCGCGTGTTTGAGCGGGTTGTCATTCGCATCCAGTTCGCCGCTGATGACAGCGGAAATTTCGCCGTGGATGGAAATCATCGCGTCGCAGAAACGGTCGAGCTCGGGCTTGGACTCGGACTCGGTCGGCTCGATCATCAAGGTGCCGCCGACCGGCCAGCTCATGGTCGGCGCGTGGAAACCGTAGTCCATCAGCCGCTTGGCCACGTCTTCCACCGTGACGCCGCTGGCGTCGGATAGAGGGCGGACGTCGATGATGCACTCGTGGGCGACGAGGCCTTGGTTTCCGGTGTAAAGCACCGGGAAATACGGCGCGAGTCGCTTGGCGATGTAGTTCGCGTTGAGGATGGCGACCTCGGTGGCTTCGGTGAGTCCGGCGGGTCCCATCATGGCGATATACATCCAGGAAATGGTGTTGATCGAAGCGCTCCCCCACGGTGCCGAGCAGACCGCGCCCTCCTTGGCGTCGAGCTCGCGGTGGCCGGGAAGATAGGGCAACAGCTGCGCCGCCACGCCGATGGGGCCGACGCCCGGTCCGCCGCCGCCGTGGGGGATGCAGAAGGTTTTGTGGAGATTGAGATGGCAGACATCCGCACCGATCAGGCCGGGCGAGGTGAGGCCGACCTGCGCGTTCATGTTGGCGCCGTCCATGTAAACCTGGCCGCCGGCCTCGTGGATGATTTCGCAAATCGAGCGGATTGTTTCCTCGAACA
Source organism: Verrucomicrobiales bacterium (assembly GCA_041306405.1). Taxonomy (GTDB): domain Bacteria; phylum Verrucomicrobiota; class Verrucomicrobiia; order Verrucomicrobiales; family Akkermansiaceae; genus Luteolibacter. Next base: position 4,471 of record JBFZFJ010000077.1, read on the forward strand.
CGCCGTGGGTCGATGGATAGGTGACCATCAGCGCCGCGAGGTTTTCACGGTGTTCCTCGGTGCGCGCAGCGAGGTCGTCGACGTCGATGTTGCCCTTGTCGTCGCACTTCAGGCCGATGACTTTCATCCCGACCATAACGGCGGAAGCGGGGTTCGTGCCGTGGGCGGAAACGGGGATGAGGCAGATGTTGCGGTGCGAATCGCCGCGCGCGAGGTGATAGCGGCGGATGGCTAACAGTCCTGCGTATTCGCCCTGCGAGCCGGCGTTCGGCTGGAGGGAGACTCCTGCGAAGCCCGTGACTTCGGCCAGCCAGCCTTCCAGCACCGCGAGCATTTCGCGGTAGCCTTCGCTCTGCCCGGCGGGCACGAAGGGATGCAGCGAGGAAACTTCCGGCCAGCTCAGCGGCATCATTTCCGAGGTCGCGTTGAGCTTCATGGTGCAGGAGCCGAGCGCGATCATCGACTCGTTGAGCGCGAGGTCCTTCGACTCCAAGCGCTTCAAATAACGCAGCATGTCGGTTTCCGAGTGATAGCTGTTGAAGACTTTTTGAGTGAGGAAATCCGTGCCGCGGGTGAGCGAGGCGGGCCAGACGACTCCGGAAACTTCCTGCTCGCTGGCGCTGATCCCGAACGTGCCGGCAAGCGTGACCACGTCTGCGGACGTCGAGGTTTCATCAAATGAAATCCCGAGGTGATCCGCATCGATGCGGCGGAGGTTGATGCCTTCCGCCGCGGCGGCTGATAGGACGGCGTCCGCCTTGCCGGGAACCTTCGCGACGAGCGTGTCGAAGAACAGGCCGTCCTCGATCGCGATCCCGCCGGCGACGAGCGCAGCCTTGAGTTCCGCCGCGCGGGCATGGGTGGTGCGGGCGATGTGCTTGAGCCCTTCCGGCCCGTGATAGACGGCATACATCGAGGCCATCACCGCGAGCAGGACTTGGGCGGTGCAGATGTTGGATGTGGCCTTGTCGCGGCGGATGTGCTGCTCGCGGGTCTGCAGGGAAAGGCGGTAGCCGGGCTTGCCGCGCGAATCGACCGACACGCCGATGAGGCGGCCGGGCATCTTGCGTTTCAATGCGTCGGCGCAGGCCATGAATCCCGCATGCGGACCGCCGAAGCCCATCGGCACGCCGAAACGCTGCGACGAGCCGATACAGATGTCCGCGCCGAATTCGCCGGGCGCCTTGAGAACGGTGAGCGCTAGCAGGTCCGCGGCGACGATGGTCACCGCGCCGGCGGATTTGCACCTGGTGAAAAAGCCTTCGAAGTCGTCTATGCGGCCGCGGGTGTCGGGGTATTGCACCAGCGCGGCGAACAGGCCTTCGCCCGGCTCGAAGGCTTCCCAATCACCGGTGATCACCTCGATGCCGAGCGGCTCGGCGCGCGTCGCCACCACGTCGATCGTCTGCGGATGGCAGCGGTCGGAGACGAAAATCGCCTTGCCCTTCGGCTTGCCGGCGAGCGCGAGGCTCATGGCCTCGGCGGCGGCGGTGCCCTCGTCGAGCAGCGAGGCGTTGGAGACGTCCAGACCGGTCAGGTCGGTGATCATCGTCTGGAAATTCAGCAGCGCCTCGAGCCGGCCCTGCGCGATTTCCGCCTGATAGGGCGTGTAGGCGGTGTACCAGCCGGGGTTTTCCAGAATGTTCCGCTGGATCACGCCGGGCGTGTGGGTGCCGTGGTAGCCTTGGCCGATGAACGACTTGAGCACCTGGTTTCTCCCCATGATCGACTTCAGCCAGGCGAGCGCGTCGTGTTCCGAGCGGGCGGCGGGCAGGCTCATCGCGGTGTCGAGGCGGATGCCGGCGGGCACGGCGGCGTCGATGAGCGCGGCGAGCGACGGGAAGCCAGTTTCGCGGAGCATTTCATCGCGGTCGGTGCCGATGGGACCCAGGTGGCGGCTGCGGAAGTCGAGGCGTGCGGACATGACGGATGGAAGTAGGGAGGGGGAAATCGGACGCCCCCTCCATAGTGGAAAATGCCCCCGGCGCAACCCCTGTGCGCGAGAATTCCGCTAACTTCCGGGAGGCTATTCCACCGTGGAAATGATGCGCGCGGCGTCATCGATCGCCTCTTTCCGCCGCTTGCCGCGGGATTTCGTCAGCTTCTCCCAGAGTCCGGGGACGAAATCCTCGGTGAAGCCGCGGGCTTCGAGCCATGCGGAAAGGGTGCCGAGGTCGTTTTCATCGCCGAGAACATCGGCGAGCTCGTTCATTTCAGGGGCGGGCGCGAAAGACTCGGCGGGCATGAATCCGAGCGCGCCGATGTAGGCTTTGAGGGCTTTGCGGGCGTCATGGAAATCCTCCTCGCCCGAGTGATCGATGTTTTCAAAACGCTTGGCGAGCTGCTTGCGGAGCTTTTTCAGGCCGATCCCGACCCGCTCGGTGAGATCGTCTTCTGGCAGTTCCTGCAGATTTCGCCGGGCGGCGGCGACGCGCTCGACGCTCCACGCGATGGTTGGCGGCGGCGGCCGGCGGGCGGCCGAGTGGGTTTGTTGGACGAGCAACGCGCCGATCGCTGCGCTGGCGGCGTCGTCCTCATTCCAGCCGAGTTTGTGCCAGGTGTTCAGCCGCGAAACCGCGTCGCGCGGGCTGGCGAGCAAGCGGCCGATCGCCTGGATTTCCTTGGCGGAATTCTTGCCGAGCCGGAAAAGCGAGAACCCGCCGCGCAGCGATTTCCCGAGCTTGCGAATGGCGTGCACCTCCTCGGCGACGCGGCCCTTCGAGTCGAGCAGTCCGTGCAGCAAGCGCTCCATCGTGTCGCAACCGGCCAGCAGTTGCTCGCGGGCGAACTTCGCTTCTTGTTCAACGGGGGATCTCATGACACAGGATGAAATCGCAAATCGAGCCCCTTGTCAGCACCCGGGATTTCCAGCGGGGAATTATATTTCGGGGTGGGAAGGCCGTGACGCAAAAACCTTCCTTGTGCTTGGCGGCGCTCCGATTTGGCGCTTTGCTCTCCGCGTGCTTGCGAAACGAATCATTCCCTGCCTCGATGTGACCGCCGGTCGTGTCGTCAAAGGCGTCAATTTTGTCGATCTCATCGATGCCGGCGATCCGGTGGAATGCGCGATCGCCTACAATTTGCAGCAGGCCGACGAGCTCGTGTTTCTCGACATCACCGCCTCGTCGGACAACCGCAACACGATGGTCGATGTGGTGCGCCGCACGGCGGAAAAATGCTTCATCCCGCTGACCGTCGGCGGCGGCATCCGCACCGTGGAAAACATGCGCGAAATGCTTTTGGCGGGCGCGGACAAGGTCGGCGTCAACACCTCGGCGGTGACCCATCCCGGTCTCGTCGATGCCGGGGCCAAGGCGTTCGGCAGCCAGTGCATCGTCGTCGCCATCGACGCGAAGCGCGAAGGTCCGGGGAAATGGGGCGTTTACACGCACGGCGGGCGCACGCCCGTCGGGATGGACGCCGTCGAGTGGGCCAAGGAAGTCTGGCGTCGCGGAGCCGGGGAGATCCTGCTGACGAGCATGGACTCGGACGGCACCCAGGCCGGCTACGACATCGAGCTGACCGCCGCGGTTTCCTCCGCGATCGGCATCCCGGTCATCGCCAGCGGCGGCGCGGGAAACCTCGATCACATGGTGGACGTGCTCAACGCCGGCAAGGCCGACGCCGTTCTGGCAGCCAGCATTTTCCACTTCGGCATGCACACGGTCTGCGAGGCGAAGCGGCATTTCGCCGGGCGCGGCGTGCCTGTCAGGCCGTATGATTGGGCGAAGCAATTGCAGTGTTAACGACAACTCTCTGACGTCGAAAATCTACTCGCCACCGGAGGGGACCAAACCTAGCTTCAGGCATGGTTTCACCAATTGGACCTAACCGACATGCTGACGCGGTTGGTTTTGGGGTGTGATCCGTGAAGCAAGCCATCCTCAATCAATATGAGCCAGGACATGAAATTAGGGAAGCCCACACTTTAAACGGATCGCCGGCGCTGGCGCCGCAGTGATCACGCTGGCACTCGTGTCGAATGCCTGGTCGCAGAAAAAAAACGCGGCGGCGAGCAACGAGCCCGCCTACTACACCCCCGCCACCACACCGATCTTCAATCCCTTTCCCAACGTCACCGACAAGAAACGATGGCTGGTGAGAAACCTCGGGCCGGTCGGAATCGGCATCATGCTGGTCCGCCCGGGCATGACCATGCAGATCAACAACGTGGAAATAGGTTCTCCCGCCGAGGCGACCGGCAAGCTTCAGAAAGGCCAGATCATTGAGAGCATCAATGGCAAGGTGCTCAAGGAGGTGGATCCCCGCATCATTCTCGGAGACATCGTCACCGAGGCCGAGGCGAAGGATGGGAAGGTTGTCCTGAAAATCCAAGGAGCAGGTGACGTCACGGTCGGCATCCCGGTGATGGGCAGCTACAGCAAGACGTGGCCGGTGAATTGCCCGAAGTCCGACAAAATCGTCAGAAACCTCGCCGACCTGATTGCGAAACAGGATCAGCCGAAATGGGGGTCGGTCATTTTCCTCCTTTCCACAGGCGAGGAGAAGGATCTCGACGTCGTGAAGCGCTGGATGAAGGGCATCAAGAACTACGCCGGGATGAATTGGGATAGAGGCTACAAAGGTCCGGGACTCTGCGAGTATTACCTGCGCACTGGCGATCAGAGCGTGCTGCCAGTCATCAAACAGATGACCGAGGAGCTGAGGGTGAACATGTTTAGCGGCGGTTGGAGCGGTCGCGCAGGGCCGGCGGCCTTCACCTATTCCGTTGGCACCGGGCAAGTCCATGCCTCCGGGGTGAACTGCATGAGCTTCCTCCTGATGGCCAAGCTGTGTGGTGTGGAAGTGGATAAATACATGTTCGATGAGACTTTCTCGCAGTTCTACCGCTTCGCCGGACACGGCAACGTGGCTTACGGTAACACATTGCCGGAGGGCGGTTTCCGCGACAACGGCAAGACCAGCGGTCTGGCATTCGGCCTTGGGGCGGCGGCGATGGTTGACCCCGCGGGCGAGGACTCGGTCTATGCCAAGGCGCGCGACAATTCCGCCACGAAAGCCTTCTACGCCACCAACACCGGCGCCTTGATGACGAACGGGGCAAAAACCATCCGCTCGCGCATCGGCGCCATTTTGCAGGAAGTCCCGGGCGGTGAGGAATTCGTGCGACACCTCCCCAGAACCACCCTGGCCTCCCACATCAGCGGCAAGGATTCCGACATGTATTCCTACGAAAAATTCACCCCGAACCCCGCCTTCATGAAGGCCAATGGCGGCAAAGGTCCCGACAAAATCGAGAACGCCAAGGATACCATCCAGCTTCTGGACGGCGGAAAGGTCGCTAAATCCAAATTCTTCGGCGGCTATTTCTGGTCCGGCGACATGCTCATCGGCGTCAATGACGACCAAGCCCTGAAAATGGAGGTCCGAAAAGTCGGTGGGCGCGATTTCCTCATCATCGAACGCGGAGGATTCAACGCCGTTCCTGATACCGAAGAGGCAGCCACCGCCCGAGTCTCCAAGGACTGGCATTGCGGCTATCACGTCTATGTGAGGCAGTAACGGATCGCCGATCAACTCCCGGAATCCTTTGGAAATTCACGGTTGTTTCAACTGCCCTCTCCGTGGGGGCATGACAAAAAAGTCAAGGAGCGGCGAAACGCGTTCGCCGTGAGGATGAAATGCCAATGAAAAGGCCCGATGGACTTCCCATTGACTCGTCATCCGCGTGGGCGGACGCGTTCCGCCCCTCCGTGGATGCCAGTGACGGATCGGTTCATGTCTAGGATGACTTTTTTGTCCTGCACCCCCTCTCCGTGGTTCTTCCCGCCGGACCTTGCCAGAATAGCCATTTTGGCTATTCTATACGCATGATCACATTCACCGCCACGGATGCGAAGAATCGCTTCGGCGAACTGCTTCTTACACCATCTATCAGGAAATGCTGGAGGGCTTGGGTGAAGCTGCCGCGCCCGCCGATCTCGGTTGGCTCAGGGAGTGGCGCAAAGAAGCCGCGCTAACGGCCACAGCAAGACAAGTTGATGAAGAGGACTATCGCACACATCTCGATCATAAATGCTGACTTTGAAATCCTGGATTTTACTCGTGTTCGTGCATGTGTCGCTTGGCGGAATCCCTGCGCGAGCGGATGAATGGCAGCGTTTGGCGGAGCAAATCTCCTACGTCAATTACAGCGATTTCCTCTACAACCGGCCACCACGGAATTTTGGAGAAGCGGATTCACCTAGGCTGAATGCACTTCAAGACGCGATGGCGATCCCTGCCGACCTCCCGGAATTGAAAAAGCGGGCGGAGCACGCAGACCCGAAGATCCGGGCTTTGGCGTTGATGAAATTGTATATCGGCAGGGACCCCAATGCCTTTCGCGTGATCCACAGTCGGCTGGGGGATGAGGGCCTGGCGTTTCCCTCGCAGTCTCCTTTTGGCTCTAACATTTATTTTGATTCTGGTCAGCGGAAATTCGTATCTCTGAAAATCGAAACGCAAGATCAGGGATGGGACCGGGCGCGGGCCATGGCGGCCTTGTTGGAACTCAGAGCCGACAGGGAATTGAAATTTGTGGTCGATTGGTTTTATGGGACTGAACCGATCAGCAACGGGACGACCGATCAAATGGCATTCATTACCGAATACCACCGGAGGCGTCCGGCAGATTGGAGGAAATCCATGACGGCGCTGGTGGCTCATCCCGGCTTTGATGCCATGGAGACGACGCCGTTGATTTATCTTGCCCTGATGATCAATGATTTTCACGGTGAAATTTGATAGATGAAACACTGCGGCAAGAAGATCGGGAGTCTGAGCTGCGCAATGCCATCCGGCCCAGTCTCGGCTTGGCCGAGAAGCCAGTGAAATGGATCAACTTGGACGAAGAGGGTGAACGATTGGAGCCTGTGTGGGCGGTGCCATTTGACGACACGGCCACCCGCATGGCGATGAGTCCTGACGGCACCTTGCTCGCCATTGTCCTGAGCGACGGAAGGATACGAATTCATCGGACACCCGGCGGAGCGGTCCTCGGTGAGATCCCGAAGGATGACACCGGGCTGGCGAACCTCGAATTCTGCCGCAGGTGCATGAGAACTCGGTTTACAGTTTCGCCACGGTTCTGATCGTGGTGCTGGTCTGCCTATCACTGGGCGCCTGGCTCGCCTCGCGGCTTGCCCGCAGCAAGATGCCAGCCCCGCAGGTTCTGTTATGGCTCTTCGCCCTCGGTGGCGCGGCCCTGGCCATGACTCCGCTCATTTCCATGGGGATCACCCGGGGCATGAAAATGCTGGACACTGATTTCTCATTCGCCGCCTACGTATTCCGGCTCTTCGCCACCGGATTCGCGACCATCGGACCGGCCTGCCTACCGCTCGGCGCGGTGTTTCCCTTTCTCATGAAGGGCGAGGAAGAATTCATCACCCATGCAGGGAAAAGCATCGGCGCGCTCTCCGCCATCAACACGGGCGGTGCCATCCTCGGCTCGCTGGCCGCGGGCTTCCTGCTGCTGGAATCGCTGGGCATCTGGCACACCATCCAGTTGGTCTCCGCGATCTATCTCATCTTCGCCGTGCTGATGCCCGTCAGGGGAAACGCCGCCGCGAATTCTGCTAGGGTCGCTTCGGGTGTCATGCTCGTGCTCCTGCTTACCCTTCTGAACCCTTCGCGGCTTGCCGAACCCTCGGGCGCTGCTTCTAACGAAGATGTGATGGGGAAATGGGAGGGAAGCGATGCAACCGTCACCGTGGTCAGGGATTCGCGGGACGACGTCAGCATCCGCATCAACTCAAACTACAGCCTCGGCTCCCGGGGTGCTTACGGGTCGCAGATGTTCCAGGCGCGGATTCCGCTGCTCGCCTGGCCTGCGAGCGACAGCGTGTTCTTCCTCGGCATGGGCACCGGCATCACCGCCGGGGAGGCGCTGAGCCGCAACGATTTTCCAAAAGTAGAAAAGGTCGTTGCCTGCGAGCTCTCGCCCAACGTCGTCGCCGCCTCCAGGAAATACTTCACCGACGGCCCCGACGGCTCCGACCTCACCAACGGCCTCTACACGGATCCCCGCGCCGAGGTTGTGATCGCCGACGGACGCAACCACCCTCTCGCAAACCGAGACAAATACTCGATGATCATCGCCCGTACGATGCTCGGCGTATTTCCACAGGTCAGCCTGTGGCGCGGGAATTTCCAGCCCGGGGCGGAAGTCGCCGCGATGGTCGGACATGCCGATCACACCCCGCTGCCCGCCTCCACCCTCGATGTGGGACGCGCAAAGCAGCGCGCGGTGGAGGGCGCCACCCACCTCGACATGCAGGATCTCATGCTGCCCTTCAACGAGCAGACCATCACGCTTTTCTACGGTGGCAACCTGACCCTGGCCGGCGATCTGTTCGAGAAATACCCGCTCAACACCGATGACAGGCCTGTGATCGAGTTCGGAACCCCGCGCTCCCTGCACCAGCCCTCGGGTTCCGATCGACCGCAGTTTCTCGAAACCCCTTTCGCTAACCTCGTGGACAAGCTGCAGAGCCGAACCCCGCCCGACAAAGAGCCCTTACTGGCTAACAGGAGGTCCTCAGGCCGCAAGCTGCCCCTCGCCGGGTCGGCCTTCCACCGCGCATGGATCGCCCGGATCCACGGCGATGAGGAATCCTGGAAGAATGAGTGGGAAACGTTTCTCACCCAATGGACGGAGCCAGAGCCTGCCGAAGGTGCCGCAGATTGAAGCCATCCCTGACCTTCCATGCGCTTTCTCCAGCAGAGCGGTTCCTGTCCTCCTCAAACGTTCAACGGTGTTCAGACAAATAATCGTTAATACGCCCCGCTTCTCCAACGACACATGAGAACCGCGATTTTTGGAGAAAATGCAATCCGAACTTCGCTGGCGGAATCTTCCCGAACAGATGAGACAAGGTTTGTTTGATAATCCATTGGGAAGCCGGGAAGAATCTTGCCGTCCGTCTCGTCTTACCTATTCTCACCGGATACCAGTTCGTCTTTCCCATGCTCCCCTTCTACGTCATTGGTCATAAAAACCCGGATACCGACGCGATTTGCTCGGCGATCGGCTACGCCGCCCTGCTCCGCGCCGTCGGTGAGGAACCCAAGGCGATCGCGGCGCGATGCGGCGAGATTTCCTCGCGGACCAAGTGGGTGCTGGAGCGCGCGGGGCTGGACGCGCCGATGCTGCTGACCGACGTCCGCGTCAATGCCGGCATGATTTGCCACCGCAAGGTCATCAAGGTGACCTTGTCCGACACCTTCCTGACCGCCTATCAGCGGATGCTCGCCGCCGAGATCCGCTGCGTGCCGGTCGAGGACGACGAGGGCAACCTCTTCGGCATCCTCCACTATTTCAACTTGCTCAAGCTGCTGCTGCCCGGCCACACGGAAGGACTCAGCGTGCGGACCATCCACGTTTCCCTGGCGAAACTGGCGGACACGCTGCAAGCCCAGAGCCTCGGAGCCATGCTGCCTTCGCCGGAGTTCGAGGAGGATGTGATCCTGCTCGTCGGCGCCTCGTCCCAGGCCACCGTCGAGAAGCGCCTCAAGCAGGCGATCGCGGACGGCAACATCGGGAAATTCCTGGTGATTTGCGGCGACCGCCCGATCGTCCAGCGCTACGCGATCGACCACGGCGCCCGCGCCCTTCTGGTCACCGGGGACAATCCGGTTTCCGGCGACATCCTCGCCTACGCCGCGCGCAAAGGCGTGGTCGTTTTGACGTGCCATCAGGACACCGCCACCGCCTCCACGCTGATCCGTTGCTCGCGCACCGTGCGCCACGTGATGGAGAAGAAATTCCTGACTTTGTCCGTCAACGAGCCGATCTCGCGGCTGCGGAAAAGCCTCTCCGCCATCGACCAGGATTTGTTCCCGGTGGTCGAGCACACCGGCGGGAAAATGGTGGGCGTCATCGCCAAGTCCGACCTCGTGGACCCGCCGCGCATCCGCATCGCGCTGGTCGATCACAACGAATACGCCCAGGCCGTCAACGGCGTGGAGGAGGCGGAAATCACCGAAGTCATCGACCACCACCGTCTCGCGGGCGACCTCGTTTCCCGCGAGCCGATCCGCTATCTGAACGAACCGGTCGGCTCGACCTGCACGCTGGTGGGCCGGAAATTTTTTTACCGCGGCCTGATGCCCGCGCCGAGCGTGGCCCTCTGTCTCTGCGCCGGCATCGTCTCGGACACGCTCTGCCTGACCTCGCCGACGACCACGATTCTCGATCGCGAGATGCTCACCTGGCTCAGCGGCGTGGCGGGCGTGGATCCCCAGAAATTCACCGACGAGTTCTTCGCGGTCGGCTCGTTGATCGCCAGCGGCACGCCGGAGGAAATCCTCAACGCGGACCGCAAGGAGTTCAACGAGCAAGGGTTGTCCGTTAGTATCTCCCAGGTCGAAGAGCGCGACCTGGTGGGATTCGCCGCGCGGCGCGAGGAATTGGAAGCCGCCTTGAAGGGACTCTTCGAGCGCCAGCACCATGATCTGGCCGTGCTCGCGGTGACCGACGTGGCGCTGCATCACAGCATGATTCTCGCCATCGGCCAGGATGCGATGCTGGAGAAGCTGCCCTTCGAGCGGATCGACGCGACCTTGTTTCACGCGCCCGGAGTGGTCAGTCGCAAGCGCCAGATTTTCCCCGCCGTTTGTGAGGCGATCCAGCACTCGCGGTGATCGCCGCTACATTTCACTCGCTTAAATACCCGCTCAACGATTCCCGCAGCGTCGTCCGCGCGCGGAACAGCAGGCTCTTCACGGCGGAGACCGACAGCTTGAGCACCACCGCGATTTCCTCGTAGGAAAGCTGCTCGTAGCGCCGCAGCACCACGGCCATCCGCTGGACTTCCGGCAGCGAGGCGATGGCGTCATCCACCGCGCGCTGCAACTCGGCTTGGAGCAGCTCCGAGTCCGGCTGGCGGTCCGGGCTGGCGGCGATGAGCTGGTTGGAATTCTCCTCGCGCTCGTCCGAGGAAACTTCCTTTTTCCGGCTCTTCCGGCGGGTCTCGTTGAAGACGAGATTGCGCGTGATCGTGAACAGATAGGTGGTGAATTTCGCGTCCGGCCGGTAGCGTTTCGCGTTCCGCCAGATCCGCAGGAAAACCTGTTGGGCGATGTCCTCCGACTCGGAGGCGTTGCCCAACATCTTCGCCACCGTGCCGATCACCGCGTTCTGATGGCGCTCGACGAGTTCGCGGAACGCCTCGTGATCGCCCGCCCCGACGCGCTCCATCAGCGCGAAATCGATGGCGCTGCCGTCTGCCGGGTTTGGAACGGAATCAGCCTCCATCTTCAGGAAAAAGGGTGTCGCGGCGATGTCGGCGCTAAACATGGAGCGTTTAACCGCATGCCGCGAGTGAAGTTGCGGGTGAAAATCATACGGCTCACAGTTCTACGGATTTCGCCCACTCCTCCACTGCCTCGTCGAGGAAAACCTCCTCGATCACCTCGCGCGCCCAGTCCTCGCTTTGCGCCAGGTGATTGAGCATCCGCCAGGCGACCACCTGCACCGCCGGCATCTCGCTCCAAACCACCTCCGCCAGGCACTGCCATTCGCGGCCCTTCAGCCGCTTCGGGTGCTCCAACACCTCGTGACACGCCTCGCTGATCAAAAGCGTCCGCTCGATGTCCGGCTCGTCCGCCACCGGCGGCACCTCGTAAGGCCGCAAGGAAACACCGGCCGCGCCCGTCAGTTCGCACTTCGATTTCGCCCGCCGTGCAAGGTCCTTGCCGAGCCCCTGCAAAGCCACCACCCGCGCCTGATGCGTCTCGTAACCTTTTCCCATGCGCGAAGGCTATCACGGGAAATCCGGCGCTTGGAATCTTGAATTTCGGAGGCTCCTTCTTGATGCTTTCCATTGCCCGGAGCTGTGCTAGGTTCCG
>JBFZFJ010000078.1:0-4328 GCA_041306405.1 Verrucomicrobiales bacterium
GCGTAGGACTGCGCCTGCGAGGCGGCGGCGAGCAGGCAGAGGAGCAAAAGCGGACGAATCATGGGGTGAGCATGACGAGTCCGGCGGCGCTCGGCAAGGTTTCCGGCAGTCCGGATTGATCTCACTTGGCCAGATAAGCCCGGACCAGAATCATCAGGGGGATGAGCGGCAGCGCGAGGGATGCGTCCTGCAGGGTGCGTTTCACCAGCTTGAAATTGATTTCGAAATACTTGCGTTCCTGCCACAGCAGCAAGTTCGGGAAGAAGAGCGGCACCCGCTTTTCATACGCGGCGAAGTCATCGAATTTCTCCCGGAGGTATCTGGCCTCGTTGCGCATCATCGGATAGAAAATGGCCAGGTAGGCGGCGCATGCCAGCAGCGCGAAATCCAAGCGCCCGGAGAGCAGTCCGAAACCCAGCGCCATCAGGAAGGACGCGAAGTAGAGCGGATTCCGGCAGATGGAATAGAGCTCGGTTTGCATGATGGTCTTGTCCTTGTGGCCGCCGATGGAAATGGTGGCGAGCCCACGTCCGAGGATTCCGGCGAACATCAGAAGGGCTCCTGCGAGTTGTAAGGACAGGATGGCGAAATCGGAAAGTTTCCACGGATTCGGATCCAAGAACAAGTAGGCCGCGAGGCCGACCGCCATGAGGCGGAAGAGCAGCTTGCGATGGAGATTGGTGAATCCTTGGGCGCTGAGGCGGGGTGATTTCATGGTTGAATAGCTGACAACTGAAAGGCGGAGAGCTTCTTGCCTTGAGTTGGTGGCGATTGGAAGGATTTCTTCAAGCGACCGCTGCGGAACAATCAGGACGCGGATGGGGCCGCTCAGGAACGCCAGCGCTTGGTGAGGTCCCCGTAAGCGTCGATGCGGCGGTCGCGGAAGAAGGGCCAGATGCGGCGGAAATCTTCGACGGCTTGGAGGTCGAGGTCGTGGAGGAGGATTTCCTCGCGGTCGGTGGAGGCTTTGGCGACGAGTTCGCCGTAGGGATTGGCGATGAACGAGCGGCCCCAGAACTCGGTGTCGCCTTGGGTGCCGGTGCGGTTGACGGCGGCGAGGTAGCAGCCGTTGGCGACGGCGTGGCCGCGTTGGACGGTTTCCCAGGCGCAGTGTTGGGCGTCGCCGAGGGTGGGTTTTTCCTCGGGCAGCCAGCCGATGGCGGTGGGGTAAACGAGAATTTGCGCGCCACCGAGGGCCATCAGGCGGGCGGCTTCGGGATACCATTGGTCCCAACAGATGAGGACGCCGATTTTGCCGAATCGGGTGTCCCACACCGGCCAGTCGCTGTCGCCGGGGGTGAAATAGAATTTCTCCTCGAAGCCGGGGTCCTGCGGGATGTGGCTTTTCCGGTAAAGGCCCATCAGCGAGCCGTCCGCGTCGTGGATGGCGGCGGTGTTGTGATAGAGTCCGGGGCCGCGGTGTTCAAACAGCGAGGAAATCAGGACGATGCCGAGTTCGCCGGCGATTTTTCCAAGGCGGTCGGTGACCGGGCCGGGCAGGGGATCAGCGAGGTCGAAAAGCGCCGGGTCCTCGACGGTGCAGAAGTAGGGCGTGAGGAAAAGTTCCTGGGTGACGACGATGTTCGCGCCCTCCGCGGCGGCCCTGCGGATGAGTTTCTCGTGGTGGTCGAAGGATTCCGCCTTCGAGGCGAAGGTTCCGGATTGGAGCAGGGCGAGGCGCGGCATGGCGTGAGCATTGCCGCGCGGAGTCAGGCTTTGAAGAAAATATTCAAAACATGGCTTGATTCCTCCAGAAGCGGGGCCTAAACCGCCGCCCCCATGCCGGACCCGTCACGAACTCTGAAAGTCGCGATCCCCAAAGGCAGCCTTCAGGAGCCCACGATCGAGCTTCTGGCCAAGGCTGGCTACGAGATTTACGTCTCGTCGCGCGGGCTGCGTCCGAGCTCGAACGATGCGGAATTGGATCTCTATTTGATCCGCGCTCAGGAAATCGGCCGCTATTTGGGGCAGGGTTTCATCGATTGCGGAATCACCGGTTACGATTGGGCTTACGAAAACGGCGTGGATTTGATCGATCTCTGCGAGCTGCCCTATTCCCGCGCCACCACGCGCCCGACCAAGTGGGTTTTGGTGGTGCCGGAGGATTCGCCGATCCGCAAGCCCGAGGATCTGGAGGGAAAACGCATCGCCACCGAAGGCGTGGGAATCACCCAGCGCTACCTCGCCGAGCGGGGAATCAAGGCGGAAGTCGAGTTTTCCTGGGGCGCGACCGAAGTGAAAGTCCCGGATTTGGTCGATGCCATCGTCGATGTCACCGAAACCGGCTCCTCGATCAAGGCCAACCGCCTCCGCATCGTCGATACGCTGCTGACTTCGTTTCCCCATTTTTACGCCAGTCCGGCCGCGGCTGCGGACCCTTGGAAAAAGGAGAAAATGGACCGCATCGCCCTACTCCTCAAAGCCGCTCTCTGCGCCCGCGGCAAAGTGGGGCTTAAAATGAATTTCCCGAGCGTTCGTTTGCCCGAACTCTTGGAAAAACTCCCGTCACTCCGCCGTCCCACGATTTCCCAGCTTTCGGAAGAAGGTTGGGTCGCCGTTGAGACAGTGATTGACGAAATCGTCGTCAGGGACATCATCCCCGAACTGAAGCGTCTGGGGGCAGAGGGGATCATTGAATATCCGCTCAACAAAATCGTCCCCTAATCCTTTCACCACAACCTAACCCCGAACGCAAACGCCATGGGCTCCATCAAGAAACGCCGTAAGACCAAGATCAACAAGCACAAGCGCAAAAAGCGCATGAAGCAGAACCGCCACAAGAAGCGTCTCCGCTACAAGTCCTAGTCACTAGGATGGGTTTGTTTTTCAATCGCCAGAGGCTCGCTCGCGGGCCTCTGGCTTTTCTGTGCGCTGAAGTGTAATTTCGCCCATGAGCCTCCAGGTTGTCGTCAATTTCCGGGTGATCGACGAGTCCGCCGACTGGATCGTGGTGGACAAGCCCGCGCCGTTGATCGTGCACCCGGCGAATTTAAAGCCGGAGCCGACGCTGCTCGGCGGGCTGGAACAGCTTCTGGCGTATGAGATTCAGAACGGCGCCTGCCTCGGAATCATCACCCGTCTGGACCGGGAAACGAGCGGGGTGGTGCTGGTGGCCAAGCACACGCGGGCGGCACGCGAACTTGGCTGGATTTTTGAAAGACGGGAGGCGAGGAAGGAATATCTGGCGATCGTGACCGGTTGGCCGGAGGAGGATGCTTGGGAATGCGCCGAGCCGATCATCCGGGCGGGCGAGTTGGGGCCGTCGGACATTTGGGTCCGGCAGGTGGTCAGTGCGCGTGGGCGGGATTGCCTGACCCGATTTCAGGTGGAGCGACGCTTCGAACGAGAAGGCGGAAAGTTTTCGCAAGTCCGCTGTTTCCCGGAAACCGGTCGGATGCACCAGATCCGGGTTCATTTGGCCAGCTGCGGGTTCCCGATCGTGGGCGATAAACTATATTCCGGGGATGGCTCGGAGTATTTGGAATGGATGGCGACCGGTTGGACTCCGGAATTGCAGCGGCGGCTGGTTTTGCCCCGTCACGCGCTCCATGCGGCTCGCCTTGAGATCACCTGGTTGGGTGGGTTGATCCGTTGGGAGGCGGCTTTGGGCAAGGATCTGCTTGAGTTTTGCGCAGGTCGGGAAATCAGCCCGACTCCTGACGTTGTCATTTGGAGTCGGCATGATTAGGATTCGCCATGGTTTCACTCGATGAATTGGTAGCGTATTTGGATCAGGAGTTGAAAACAGGCTCAATTCCGGATTATCCGGGCGCGATGAACGGCCTGCAATTGGCCAACGCCGGAAAAATCGGAAGAGTCGTGGCGGCCGTGGATGCCTCGCTTCCCGTCATCGAGGCCGCGGCGGATGGCGGGCCGGGACTCTTGATCGTTCACCACGGCATGTTTTGGCAGGGGGTGCAGCCGGTGACCGGTGCCTTTTACCGCAAACTCAAAATCGCCATGGACGCCGGCCTCGCCATTTATTCATCGCATCTTCCCCTCGATATTCATCCAGAGTTGGGAAACAACATTCTCCTTGCGCGGGCGATCGGTTTGCAAAATCCCGAGCCGTTTTTTGATCAAAAAGGGATTTCAATCGGTCTCCGCGGCTCCTGGGCTGGAACCCGTCAAGACCTTGCCGATACGCTGCAAACCGCGCTGGGAGGGCCGGTTCATCTGTGCCCGGCGGGCCCTGAGGCGATTTCAAAAATCGGCATCATCACCGGTGGCGCGGGCGGCGAGGTCGTGAAAGTCGCCGCATCCGGAGTGGATTCCTTCATTACGGGAGAGGGCCCCCATTGGAGTTATCCGCTTGCCGAGGAACTCGC
>JBFZFJ010000079.1:0-3194 GCA_041306405.1 Verrucomicrobiales bacterium
TTCCAAAACGGACTACTTCGCCGAGCAGCTTGGGACGTGATTTGGATCGCCCTTTCATGGTTCCAAGAGTTCCACGATGTTTTCTGAGAACCGCGCAACGAGTTCGCACGCTTCCGTGTTCATTCCCAGCGGACGTGGCGAGACCATTTTGCTGACGCCAACAAAATGGTCTGCGAGCCGCCTGCGGGGGACCATTTTCCTGACGTCAAGAAAATGGTGTTCAGATTCCACAATGCGGTGAAGTTCAGCGCTGCTGAATCCATGGAAATTTAAAATTTCGAGAGTCATCCGGGTTATTTAAGGTTGCTGTCTCCCAAGCTGTTGGGCTTTTTGTGGGCTTTCTTTTCATCCGAGATCAGGCGGCGTTCGACCTTTTTCACGTCCTCGTCGGGGAGCAGGGATTCCGGGCGGATGCCGCGGTCGATGAGGGTTTGGCGGACGGCTTCGTTGTTGGTGACGTGCTCGTTGGAAATGGCGGATTCGCTGGCCAGGCGGTGTTGGCGGGAGTTGAAGATGGTGATCTCGGTGGCGAAGTCCTTGGCCTTGAGAATGATGGTGGGGGCGAAGTCGGCGAGTGGTCGGTTGTCCGGCACTTTCCAGACGGACTTCATGGCTTGGGTGGATTTGCCGAAGAGGGCCTGGTCGCCCTTGCTGCGGATGATGGCGAAGTTGTCGTTGCCGCCGGTTTGCTCGAAGATGACGACGGAGAGTTCCTTCTCGGTGGCACTGAGTTTTTTGCGGGCAAGAACGCGCTCGGCTTCCAGCAGGCGATTCTCGATCAACTCGGCCCGGCGGGTCTGGATGGCGAAGTAGGTCTGAGCGAAGGCGATTTCCTCTTTCCGCGGATCGCCGTTCTGGGCGATGAGGTAGCAGGCGTAGCGGGTGAGCAGGATATCGGGAATTTCCTTCTCCGCGCCTTTGGGCATTTGGATCGTTTTGCCGACGTCGGCAAAATGATCAAGCACTTGATTTCCAGAGACTTCGCAAGCTGTTCTCGCTTTGGAAACAACGTTCAAAAAATTGTCCCATTTGGTGTAGCCCAAGAGGTACTGGATGTCCCGTGCGAGCCAGTATTCCACTCCGCCTTCGGTCTGCTGGGCGTGGGCTTCGAAGGTGGAGGTGAGAGAGTGGATGATGTCGGTATTCATACTTCCAAGAGTTCGGTGA
Organism: Verrucomicrobiales bacterium; assembly: GCA_041306405.1. Taxonomy (GTDB): domain Bacteria; phylum Verrucomicrobiota; class Verrucomicrobiia; order Verrucomicrobiales; family Akkermansiaceae; genus Luteolibacter. Next base: position 1,168 of record JBFZFJ010000079.1, read on the forward strand.
CGTTCTCGGCAATGCGCGCTTCAAGCTCCCGCGCTTCGGCGTTGAGGACTTCGAGTTCCTCGTTGAGGGCTTCGAGCTGTTCCTTGAAATCCTCGTCGCTGAGATCCTCGCCCTTGGCGACGCCGACGTAGCGGCCGGGATTGAGCGACCAGCCCTGGGCTTCGATTTCCTGAAGGGTGGCGGCTTTGCAGAGGCCGGGAATGTCGATGTAGGACGGGGCGTCGCCGAAGATTTCCTGCCATTTTTCCTCGGAGCCGTCGTTCAACTCCAGATCCTCGCCGCGGTAAAAGCGTACGAGATTGGCGAGGAATTCGAGTTGGGCGGGGGTGAAATCGCGGTGGGCGCGGTCGAGCTGGCGGAAGATGTGGCGGGCGTCGATGAACAAGACGGCGTCCCGACGTTTGAGCGGCTTCGCCGCACCCGGACCGCCCACCAAGCTGTCCCCTTTTCCTTTGTCGAAAAACCAGAGGGTGCAGGGCAGGGTGACGGTGAAGAAGAAATTCGGGCCGATGGCGACCATGACGTCCACATGACCGGCGCGGATGATTTTTTCCCGGATCTCCTGCTCGGAGGCGCGGGCATCGGCGGCGGAGTTTGCCATGACGAATCCGGCGCGCCCCCCGGGAGCCCCGGCGGCGTTATTTTTCAGCGCGGAGTGGAAATGCTGGATCCAGAGATAGTTGCCATTGTCGGTGCGCGGGATGCCGAAGGGGTAGCGCGGATCTCCGGCGAGGCGCTCCTTGTCGATCTTGCTGACATTGAAGGGCGGGTTCGCCAGCACGAAGTCGAAGCGGCCGACGGAGTCCTGGAGGTCCTCGTAGTAGGTGTTCCCCTGCTTGATATCGCCGCTCAGCCCGTGGACGGCGAGGTTCAGCCGGGCGAGGCGGGCGGTATCGGTGACGCGCTCCTGGCCGTGGACGGAAATTTCCGCGGTGGGATTTTTCTGATGCGCCTCCACGAAGCGGGCGGACTGGATGAACATGCCGCCGGAGCCGCACGCGGGATCGAGGATGCGGCCGTGGTAGGGCTCCAGGATTTCCACGATCAATTTGACGATGGAGGTGGGCGTGTAGAATTCCCCACCCTTCTGGCCCTCGCTCATGGCGAACTTGCCGAGGAAGTATTCGTAGATGAGGCCGAAGGTGTCGCCGCCCTTGTCCATGGAGATGGAGGCCATGGTCTTGAGCAAGGAGGCGAGCGTGCGGCTTTCGAGGATGTGGTAGCTCTTCGGCAGCACGTCGGCGAGGTCCGGGTTCTCCTTCTCGATGGCGCGCATCGCCTCATTCACCGCCTGGCCGACATTCGCGCCCTCCGGCAGGCTGAGCAGATGGGAGAACCGCGCCTCATCCGGCAGATAGACGACGCCCGCCGCATGGAAATCCGTGGGGCCGATCTTCCGCCGTGATCCGGCCTGAGGTTTCAGGTCCTTTTCCACCGCCACGAAGCGGACATCCGCGTAGCGCAGGAAGATCAGGCCGAGGACGGTGGGCGAGTATTCGGAAGGTTTGAGATCCGCTCCGGCCCAGAGCTGGTTGGCGGCGTCCCAGAGCTTTTTCTCGAGTTCGGCGTGGGAATCGTCGGCGGTGGCGGGTTCGGTCCAGTGCATGAGATGGCCGGAGACTAACCGCCAGAGGGCGCTCGGCGAGGGAAAACGCCTTGAAAATTCGCGACTGGCCGGGGCGGAGGGATTTCCGGGCGCTTGAGTGCCGAAATGGTTCAAACCGGGGAGCATGGATTGCGGAGGGCGCAGGGCGAGGGAGGCGGATTTCAAACACCGGCATGCGCCAAAAAAGGTTTTTTCCTTTTGCCCGTGGCCGTTTGCAGGTGTTTTCTGGACGCGCTCATGAACATCGGCATCGCCCAAATCAACTCGGTCATCGGGGACTTCCCCGGCAACGTGAAACGCATTCTCGCCGCCTATCGGGAATGCCTCGAAGCCGGCGCGGACCTGGTGCTGACGCCCGAGCTGTCGCTGGTCGGCTACCCGCCGCGGGATCTGGTTTTCAAGTCGCAGTTCGTCCCGAAAT
>JBFZFJ010000080.1:0-18409 GCA_041306405.1 Verrucomicrobiales bacterium
GGAATTCCAGCGAGAGCTGGTCGAAGGAAATCTCCGCGTCATACATCAGCTTGGGCCGGCGTTGTTCCTCGTTGCTGTTATTCAATACGTAGTCGGTGAAATTTCTGCGGAAGCCGTCGAGCTTGTCCTCGTGGATCGAAAGCCCGGCCGCCATCGCGTGGCCGCCACCGGCGATCAGATCGCCCTCGCAGGCGCGGATCGCCTCGACCAGTGAAATCCCCTCGATGCTGCGGCCCGAGCCTTTCCCTACGCCGTCCGCATCGATGGCGATGACGAAAACCGGCTTGTGATACTGCCGCATCAGCCGCGAGGCGACGATGCCGACCACGCCGTGATGCCACGTGCGCGAGCCGAGAACGATCACCGGATCGCGCAGCGGGTCGAAATCGCGGTTGAGCATTTCCACCGCCTCGCGGCGGATGAGTCCTTCGTGGGTTTGGCGCTCCTTGTTATAAGCGTCGAGCTTCTGCGCAAGCTCGTGGGCGTTGCGGCGGCAATCCGTTGTCAGCGTGGCCAGCGCGTCTTCCGGCGCGTCCATCCGCCCGGCGGCGTTGAGGCGCGGGCCGATGCGGAATCCGACGTCCATCGAAGTCGCCGCGCCGCTCATGCCGGTGACTTCCTGCAGCGCGCGCAGGCCGGGATTGAGCGTGCTGGGCAGGTGCTTCAGCCCGTGGCGCACCATCAGGCGGTTTTCCCCGATCATGGGGACGATGTCGGAAATCGTCGCGACTGCCACGAGATCCATCAATTCCTTGAGATCGAGCTCCACAGGCCGGGTTTTCAGCAAGGCATGACCGAGTTTGAAAACAACGCCCGCCGCGCATAAATAAGTGAATTCCGTGCCGCATTTCGGGTTCACCAGCGCGCAGCAATCCGGCTTTCCTTCCAGCTCGGGTTCGTGGTGATCGACGATCAAAACATCGATCCCGTCCGCCCGCAGCGCCGCGACTTCGTTGATCGAGACAGTCCCGCAATCCACCGTGATCAGCAAATCCGGCTTCGGCCCTTCCGCCATGCAGCGGGCCAGCGCCGCCGTGCTCAGACCGTATCCTTCCGGCCCGCGGCGCGGAATAAAATAGCGCGGCGTCAGCCCGTAAGCCATCAGGATTCGCCGCATCAGCGTGATCGAGGTGACGCCATCGACGTCGTAATCGCCGTAAATGCAGACTTTTTCGCCCTTGTCGATGGCCGCCAGCACCCGCTCGACGGCGGGTTTCATGTCCGGAATGAGGAATGGGTCAGCCAAATCCCGGAGTTTCGGGCGTAAATATCCCTCCAGATCGACGCCGGGCGGAAGGCCCCGCTGGCGGATCAAATGTTCGAGGATCGGCGGAAATGTGCCCGATGAACCGTTAGTCTGTTTTTCAAACGGTTCACCTCGCGCAATCCATTTGAACGGCTGGGCTCGCATGAAGTGGGGCGGACCCTAGCGGGGGATGAAGGTCTGACACAAGATCGGAAACGAAAAGCGTCCAAATCCGCCCGCTGTGTCAGTTTGGCGCAGGTGAAATGTGACATATTGGCGCTAAATTGCCTGATCCGTTCCGGCATCACATCATTGCTATTTTTTCAACTCACTTGTTTTGAATGGGTTGAATGATTTTCGAGGATTCCGGCACATTCCCTGCGAAAGCGCGTCCATGATCACGCCGTTACAGGCACAAAACTGAAAGGAAACCAATTTATGTCCAAAATCCTCGGAATCGACCTCGGAACCACCAACTCGTGCATGGCTGTCATGGAAGGCGGCGAGTCCACCGTGTTGGAAAACTCGGAAGGCGCACGCACCACCCCGTCGGTCGTTGCATTTGCCAAAAACGGCGAACGCCTCGTCGGCCAGGCCGCAAAACGCCAAGCGGTCACCAACCCGCAAAACACGATTTTCTCCGCCAAGCGCCTTATCGGCCGCAAGTTCTCGGAACTCAAGGAAGCCGACAAGCGCATGCCTTATACCATCGTCGCCGCCGCCAATGGCGACGCCCACATCCAGGTGGAAGTGGCCGGTGAGAAGAAAACCTACTCGCCGCAGGAAATCGCCGCGATGGTCCTCGGCAAGCTCAAGGCCGACGCCGAAGCCAAGCTCGGTGAAAAAATCACCCAGGCCGTCATCACGGTTCCCGCTTATTTCAACGACTCCCAGCGCAACGCCACCAAGGCCGCCGGTGAAATCGCCGGCCTCGAAGTGCTCCGCATCATCAACGAGCCGACCGCCGCCGCCCTTGCTTACGGCCTCGACAAGAAGTCCGACGAGAAAATCGCCGTTTATGACCTCGGCGGCGGCACTTTCGACATCTCCGTCCTCGAAATCGGCGACGGCGTCTTCGAAGTCCTCGCCACCGACGGCGACACCTCGCTCGGCGGTGACGACTGGGACAACGCCCTGATCCAGTGGATCGTCGGCGAGTTCAAAAAGGATCAAGGCATCGACCTTTCCGGTCAACCCGACGCCCTCCAGCGCATCAAGGAAGAAGCGGAAAAAGCCAAGATCGCCCTCTCGTCCACCCAGTCTTACGACATCAGCCTGCCTTTCGTGACGGCCGATGCCACCGGACCAAAGCACATCCAACTCACGCTCACCCGTTCCAAGCTGGAGCAGCTCACCGACTCCCTCTTCGAGCGCACCAAGAAGCCCGTCCGCGACTGCCTCAAGGAAGCCGGCCTCACTGCCGCCCAAATCAACGAGCTCGTCCTCGTCGGCGGCATGACCCGGATGCCGAAAGTCGTCGAAATCGCCCGCGAACTCGCCGGCCAGACTCCTCACCAAGGCGTCAACCCGGATGAAGTCGTCGCCATCGGCGCGGCCATCCAAGGCGGCGTCCTCCGCGGCGATGTCAAAGACGTGCTGCTCCTCGACGTCAGCCCGCTGACGCTTTCCATCGAAACGGAAGGCTCCCGCGCCACCGCGATGATCGAGCGCAACACCACCATCCCGGCCAAGAAGTCGCAGATCTTCTCGACCGCCTCCGACAGCCAACCCGCCGTGGACATCCGCATCTGCCAAGGCGAGCGCCCGATGTTCGCCGACAACAAGTTGCTCGGAAACTTCAAGCTCGACGGCATCGCCCCGGCCCGCCGCGGCGAGCCGCAAATCGAAGTCACCTTCGACATCGACGCCAACGGCATCCTCCACGTCTCGGCCAAGGACAAGCAGTCTGGCAAAGAGCAGAAAATCTCCATCCAAGGTTCCTCCGGACTCTCCAAGGACGAGATCGAAAAAGCCAAGCGCGACGCCGAGGCCCACGCCGACGAGGACAAGAAGCGCGTTGAAAAAGTGGATGCCAAGAACAAGGCCGACAACCTCGTCTTCTCCGTCGAGAAACAACTCGGCGAACTCGGCGACAACGCCCCTGCCGAACTCAAGCACATGCTCGGCGGCAAGATCCAGGCCGTCAAAGACGCCATCTCCAGCGACGACGTGGACAAGATCAACAGCGCCGTTACCGATCTCGAAGGTTCCCTTCAAGCCCTCGCCGAAGCCGCCCAGCAAGCCCAGGCCGGTGCCGCCCAGCCCGACGTCGAGCCAGCCGAAGCCGGTGCCTCCAGCGAACCGAAACAAGCCAAAGGCAAAGTCGTCGACGCCGAAGTCGTGGATTGATCGAAGTAGCGGCGATCACCGGTCGCCGCGATTCGATTCTTCCCCACTCGCGGCGACCAATGATCGCCCCTACCAAACACTTTCCACTCTGCACCCGCAGCGTGGCTTCTCACAGAAACCAAACCAACACATACAATAATATGGCTAACATCAAACCACTCGGACAACGCGTCCTCGTCAAACGTCTCGAAGCCGACGCCATCAGCGCCGGCGGCATCGTCCTTCCAGACACCGCCAAGGAAAAACCTCAGGAAGCTGAAGTTCTCAGCCTTGGCACCGGCGGCAAGGATGACAATGGCAAGGACATCGCTTTCACCGTCAAGGTCGGCGACAAGGTCCTCATCTCCAAATACGGCGGCACCGAAGTCAAACTCGACGGCCAGGAAGTCCTCATCATCAATGAATCCGACATCCTCGGCATCGTCGGCTAATCGCCCCATCTGAAATCTCAAATCTCAAATCTCAAATTTAAACTATCATGGCCAAACAACTCCTATTCGACGAAGCCGCCCGCCAAGCCCTCTTGCGCGGTGTGGAAAAACTTGCACGCGCCGTCAAAGCGACCCTCGGGCCTGCTGGACGCAACGTCATCCTCGACAAAAAGTTCGGTTCCCCAACCATCACCAAGGACGGTGTCTCGGTTGCCAAGGAAATCGAACTTGAGTGCCCTTATGAAAACATGGGCGCCCAACTGATCCGCGAGGTTTCCAGCCGCACTTCCGACATCGCCGGTGACGGAACTACGACTGCCACCGTGCTTGCCGAAGCCATCTACAAAGAAGGCCTTCGCAACGTCACCGCCGGTGCCAACCCGATCTCGCTGCAACGCGGCATCATGAAGGCCACCGAAGCGATCGTCGCCCAGCTCAAGCTCCTTTCCAAGCCCGTCTCCGACGCCAAGGAAATCGCTCAAGTTGCTTCCATCTCCGCCAACTCGGACGCCGAAATCGGTGGCATCATCGCTGAAGCCATGGACAAGGTCGGCAAGGACGGCACCATCACCGTGGAAGAAGCCAAGGGCATCGAAACCACCCTCGAAGTCGTCGAAGGCATGCAGTTCGACAAAGGCTACCTCAGCCCTTATTTCGTCACCAACCCCGAGTCCATGGAAGCCTTCCTTGAGAACGCTTACATCCTCATCAACGAGAAGAAGATCTCGTCCCTCAAGGACATGCTTCCTCTCCTTGAAAAGGTTGCAAAGACCGGCCGTCCGCTCCTCATCATCGCCGAAGACGTCGAAGGTGAAGCCCTCGCGACCCTCGTCGTCAACAAGCTCCGCGGCATCCTCAACATCGCTGCCGTCAAGGCTCCTGGTTTCGGCGACCGCCGCAAGGCCATGCTCGAAGACCTCGCCATCCTCACCGGTGGCCGCGTCATCACCGAAGACCTCGGCATCAAGCTCGAAGGTGTGGAACTCAGCGACCTTGGCGAAGCCAAGCGCATCACCATCACCAAGGAAAACACCACCATCGTTGAAGGTGGCGGCACTTCCGAAGGCATCACCGGCCGCGTGAACCAAATCCGTCGTCAAATCGAAGACACCACCAGCGATTACGACCGCGAGAAGCTCCAAGAGCGCCTTGCCAAGCTCGCAGGCGGCGTCGCCGTCATCAACGTCGGTGCAGCCACCGAAACCGAGATGAAGGAAAAGAAAGCCCGCGTCGAAGACGCCCTCCACGCGACCCGTGCGGCCGTTGAAGAAGGCATCGTCGCCGGTGGTGGCACTGCCCTCATCCGCGCCCAAGCAGCGATCGGCGATCTCGGCCTTACCGGCGACGAGAAGACCGGCGCAGGCATCGTGGCACGCGCCGTCGAAGCACCGCTTCGCCAGCTCGTCGCCAACGCCGGCCGCGAGGCGGCACTCATCGTCGAGCACGTGAAAAAAGGCACCGGCGGCGAAGGTTACAACGTGGCGACCGACAAGTTCGAAGACCTCATCGCCTCCGGTGTGGTCGATCCAACCAAGGTCACCCGCACCGCGCTCCAGAACGCAGCGTCCATCTCCGGACTCCTGCTCACCACCGAGGCTCTCATCACCGACCTGCCTTCCAAGGAAGCAGCCGGCGGCGGCGGCGGCGGTGGTCACGACCACGGCATGGGCGGCATGATGTAATCCGCGTAGCGGCGATCACCGGTCGCCGCGAATTCATTCATCTATCAAAAAGCCGGACAGGGAAACCTGTCCGGCTTTTTCGCATCCTCGACAAACCCTCCATGTGAACACAATAGGCCCAGATGAAAACCGGGGAACCCCTTTTTGTCGTAAGCCGCGAAGCCGGGCACGGCCGCATCGACACCCGCACGGCGGCCATCACCGCCATCACCCCCGTGACGGCCGGGCTGCCATTCGCACGCAGCGCGGTGGTGGTCCGGCGCGACTGGCAGATCAAAAACGCACCGGAAGTGCGGGAAAAAGCCAGGTCCGGCACTTTCTAACCAGCCTCCATCCTCGTGAAAGCCAACGCATCCCAGCGGCTGTCCGGGGCCACTGGAGCGTGGAGAACCTCAATCACTACAAACGCGACACCTGCCTTTGGCAGGAGGACGACCATCGGCACCGGCGCGTCAACACCGCGCAGAATCTCGCGCTGACCCGCAATGCGCTGCTGGCAATCATCCCCTTTGACGCGGACCAGCCGCTCTCGAGTTGGTTCGAAATCCACCAGCGCAACCCAGCCAAGGCCCTGCAACTTATTTTTCACGCCGCCCCAGTCCAATGACATCTCAAGCCAAATGCCCTGCTCTTCGATCAGGACGGCGCGTCCTCCTCCTCCGGATGAAGTTCCCGGAAGCGCCGCTTCGGCAGGTGGCGGAACGCGCTGGGCGATTGTCCGGTCATGTTGCGGAAGCGGACGCTGAAATGCTGCGCGTTGGGAAATCCGCAGCGGTTCCCGATCTCCTGCACCCGCAGATCCGTGGTGAGCATCAGATGCTTGGCCCTCTCGATGCGATGCATCTCAAGGAATTTGATCGGTGAAAGGCCCGTTGTCTCCCGGAAAAGGTGGGCGAACCGGGAGGGTGACAAGCCAGCCACGGAGGCAAGCTCCTCGACCGGGAGTTCCTCACCAAACCGGCGTTCGATGTGAGCGACCACGCGATGGATCCGGTCGTCGGGCATTCGCTGGTCCTGCTGCAAACCATGTTCCCGGATGGCGAGCAGGAGAAGGCGCTCGACGGCGTTTTCCGCGAGCTGCAATTCCGGTGGTTGGCTTGCCCACCAGTGCATCAGGTCGTTGAGGCTCGCCCGCATCCTCGACCATGCCGGAGAATCCCCGAAAACAACCGAGATCACCCGGGAGCGGCCGTCTGCCGCCGGCAGTGCCGAACGCAGGCGCATGCGGGGATCAAAAATCGTCCATATCTCGCGATGCTTGCTGAGCATTGTGATCCGATAGGGGGTGTTCGGTCCCAGAATCAGGCAGCTGCGCGGCGGAATCGACAGCGTCCGCCCCTCGCATGCCACTTCTATCGGCCCAGTCAGGAAGAATCCCGCCGTCCAGTAGGGAAAGCCGGGTTCGCGTTCGAATTGCAGCCCGGCACCATGTGAGCTTGTTCCTGCGGAAATGATCATGGAATTGGGATTTGCTTGCAACCCATAGTCGGGGCGCACCCCGGCGTCGAGAATGATTTGTAGCAGGATCAGAAACGAAAATGACAGGATTGTACATTCCCAGCCCCCCTTTTATCTGTAAAGGTTTCGCCAGTGTCCCGGGCGGCCTTGAGGCGCGGGATATGGACTGAAGTCGCAATAAAAACTCCAGCAGCATGAGCGAAACCTCCGTTTTCCCGACCACACCGCGAAGCAGCCGCTTCCGGCTCTACATGATCACCCTGGTTGCCGCCACCGGTGGTTTTCTGTTCGGCTATGATCTCTCAATCATCAGCGGGGCGCTGATCTTTTTGGAAGAGCATTTCCAACTCGACAGCACCGGCACCGGTTTCGCCGTGAGCAGCGCGATCCTGGGTTCCATCGCCGGGCCCTTGGCCGGCATGTGGCTCAACGACTCGATCGGACGCCGTGCCACGCTGTGGGTTGCGGCGGTTTGTTTCCTGGTGTCAGCCATTGGCACCGCACTGCCCCGCACCTTCGTCGAGTTCTGCATCTGGCGCGCCGTCGGAGGAATCGGTGTCGGCTTGGCGGCCATGACCTCGCCGATGTATATCGCGGAGATATCCCCGTCGCATCTCCGCGGGCGGCTGGTCACGGTCAACCAGCTTGCCATCGTCATCGGCATCAACATCGCGGTGATCGCCTCCTATCTGCTTTCCTTCGGCGGCCACTGGCGGTGGATGTTCGCCTCGGAGGTGGTTCCCATCGTGGTGTTGATCGCCGGGTTGTTCTTCGTTCCCCACAGCCCGCGTTGGCTGGCATCGAAAGGCCGCAACGAAGAGGCGCTGGAGGTTCTGGAATCCATCAACGGCCCGGAACAGGCGGCCCGCGAGCTCGTCGATATCCGCGACGAGCTCAGCGAGGAAACCGGCAGCTTCTCGGAACTGCTCATGCCGGGCCTGCGCAAGGCCCTCTTGATCGGCGTGCTGATCATGGTCTTCTCACAGATCAACGGGGTGAACATGATGCTGCTCTTTGGTCCGTCGATCCTCCAGGAGGCGGGGATCGGCGATGCGAGCCAGTCGATCTTCTTCACCATCTTCCTCAATCTTGTGATCCTCGCCTCGACGATGGTGGCCTTCTGGCTGGTCGACCGCTTCGGCCGCCGATCCATCATGATCTGGGGCGTCTGCGCCATGGCCGCGGGCCACCTGATCATGGCTGCCAATTTCTTTTTCGGAGGGTCGCCATTCGTCAACCTGCTGGCGATGTTCATCGCCGCCGGGGCCTTCACTCTGAGTCTCGCCCCGCTCTCATGGGTGATTGTCTCGGAGATCTTCCCCAACCAGGTGCGGGCCAAAGCGCTCTCGATCACCTGTGTGATGCTTTATCTCTCTTCGTTTTTGTGCGCGCAGTTCTTCCCCATGATCACCAGCGCCTTTCAGGCCCACTCCGGCCACCCCGGCGGTGCCTATCTGCTCTTCGCCGGCATCTGCGGCGCGTGCGTCTTGTTCTGTTGGAAATTCCTGCCGGAGACCAAGGGTCTCACCCTGGAGGACATCGGGCGCTTCTGGCTGCATCATCACGCCAAAGGCGAGGCCGTGAGCAGCCCGTCCGCCCCGTGCGAAGATGCGGGCAAAGAAATGTCTGGCGGCACCAAGCCAACGGGCGAGAAAGGGGAGCGCCGATGACAACCCTTCCCAAAAACGGTCCCGGAACTTGTCTCCAACAGGGAAACGCGATGACGAGCGCCACCCCCAGGTTGTTCGGAATCATGCCTGATGGATCCAAGGTTTTGGCCTGGAACTTGCGCAATCGCAACGGGATGGAGGTAGAGGTTTTGAATTATGGCGCGATCATCCGCCGGATCTCGGTTCCGACGCCCGGCGGGAAATTGCTGGACGTCGTGCTCGGCCATGGCGACCTCGCCGGATACCTCCAGGATCGGGCGTGGATCGGAGCCGTGGCGGGCCGTGTGGCGGGCCGGATCACGCACGGGCGGCTGCTGATCAATGGGGCCGTCCATCAATTGCCGATCAACGACCCGCCCAACCACCTGCATGGCGGCTCCGATTCGTTCCATCGAAAACTCTGGCGTGGCGAAATCACCTGCGGGGGCAGCGCGGTGAGGCTCATTTATTGCAGCCCCCACGGCGAGCAGGGGTTCCCGGGCGATGTGATCATGTCCGTCACTTATGCGCTGACCGATGATGACGAACTGGTTTTCACGAGCGAAGCCGTGTCGTGGGATGCGACGCCCGTCAGCATCACGCAGCACAGTTATTTCAATCTGGCGGGCGAAGGTCACGGGCACACGTTGGATCACGTGGTGGAAATTTTCTCCGACACGATGATCCCCACCGCCGGGGACCACACCCTATCGGATCGCAAGCTGCCGGTGGCAGGCACACGCTCCGACTTGAGAAGGCCGACAAGCGTCCGCGAGGCGGTATCCGGTGATGCCAACCGGCATCTGGACCTTTACTGGTTCGGGGGCGATGGCGAAACCAAGCCGATGGCGCGGCTCTTCAGCCCGGAAAGCGGAATGGAGTTGGAGCTCTCCTCGACCTGCACTTGCCTGCAGGCATACAGCGCGCACGATCTTATCGGCGATTATCCAGGCAAGTCCGGGCGCATCCACGGAGCTTTTGCGGGCATCTGCCTTGAAGCGGAAGATTATCCCCAAGCCTGCAATGCCGATGGATTCGGCAGCATTCTAACCACGCCGGGAAGGGTGCGCAAGCAGGTCACCTCATTCGCGTTCCGGCATCGCGGCAAGGAGGCGAAGTCATGAACCGCCGCAAACATCGAATCCTGGTCGGCCGGCTTTTTCACGAGTCGCACACTTTCCTCACCGGGCTGAGCGGCGTGGAGGAGTTCGAGATCCGTCTGGGTGGCGGGGTGCTCCAGGCCGAGGGTGATCATTCTCCGCTCGATGGTATTCTCGCGACCGGCCGCAGCCTGGGATGGGAGATGGTCCCCTGCGCCGATGTGTGCGGCATGCCTGGCGCGACCGCGCGCGACGAGGTCATGGAGGTGTTCCTGAATGCGGTCCGCAAAGCCCTCGCCGACGGTCCCGCCATCGACGGTGTCTGCCTGGCCATGCATGGCGCCATGGTCACCGAATCCTGCGACGACGTTGAGGGCGCGGTGATCCGTGAACTGCGCTCGCTGGTCGGCGATCGGGTGCCCGTCTTCGGCGTGCTTGACCTGCACGGCAACATCGGCCCTTCGCTGGGCGGAATGAATCTGGGGTTCTTCGCCTATCGCGAGAATCCCCACAACGACGCCCGCGAGTCGGCAGTGCGCTCGGCCCGCGCGCTGGACCGTGCCCTCTGCGGTGGCGTGTCCTGCGCGACCATGGTGAGGCAGGTCCCGGTGCTTTGGGCTCCGATTGCCACCGGCACGCACGAAGCGCCGATGGCCGAGCTGGAGCGTCTCGCCCGCGAGTTGGAGCAGCAACACCCGGAACTGTGGGGCCTGAATGTCTTCGCGGGGTATGCCTACGCCGACACGCCAAACACCGGTGTCTGTTTCACGGCGGTCCATCTGGCTGGAGCCGAGGCGGTGGCGGTTCATGCCCTCGACCGGCTGGAGTCCCGATGTCTCGCGCTGAAGGATCGCGCGCTTGTTGCCTTTGCGAGCGACGTGGAAATTCTGGAGGGATTGCGCAAGGCGGAGGCCGGCGAGGCTCCGCCGACAGTGATCCTGGTGGAGTCCGCCGACAACATCGGTGGGGGCGCGCCAGGCGACGGAACCGGGGCCTTGCGCTTCGTTTTGAAGCATGGGATCCGGGGGGCCTTGCTCGCGATCAACGATCCCGAAGCGGTCGCCCGTTGCCGGCCCGGCGCCAGCATTGCTCTCGCGCTCGGCGGCAAGCGCTCCCCGATGGACGAGGGCCCCGTGAAGCTCGACCTGGCCTGCCGCTCGGTGCATGACGGCGTGTTCGAGCTGGAAGACAAGCGCAGCCACCTGGCGTCGATGCACGGCGCACGCTTTGACATGGGGCCCTCCGCCGTCTGCGAACATGATGGCGTGACCTTGCTGCTGACCACACGCAAAACGCCGCCAATGGATCTTGGCCAGTTCCGCAGCGTCGGTATCGAGCCTTCGGAGCACCGGCTCATCGCGGTGAAAGCCGCAGTGGCATACCGCGACGCCTACGCATCCATCCCGCATCGTGCTTTCCATTTCGATACGCCCGGGCCCTGCGCGAGCCGCCTCGACCACTTTCCTTATCGCAAACTGAGACAATCGATGTCTCCACTTCAAAACACACCAAACGACGACACAAGCCTATGAAACTAATCCGCTTCGGTGCCTTCAAACGTGAAAAACCCGGCGTGCTGATAGATGGCGTCCGCCATGATTGTTCCGGGCATTTCCAGGACTGGAACGCCGACTTTTTCCAGAGCGGCGGTCTGGAGAAGCTGCGCTCGCTGTGTGCTGCGGGCGCTCTGCCAGCCGTCGGCGAAGCGGAGCGCTGGGGGGCCTGCGTGGCTCGCCCGGGCAAGGTGGTCTGCGTCGGCCTCAATTACTCGGACCACGCCGCCGAGTCGGGCATGGAAATTCCAAAGGAACCGATCCTTTTCATGAAGGCGGCCAACACCGTTGTCGGGCCGTATGACGATTTGCAGATCCCCCGGCTCGGCGAGAAAACCGACTGGGAGGTGGAACTTGGCATCGTGATGGGAAGGGAGGCGAGATACCTCGAATCGCTCGAGGCTGCGGAGGATTGCATCGCCGGCTACTGCGTGTCCCACGATGTCTCGGAGCGCGCTTTCCAACTGGAGCGCGGCGGGCAGTGGGACAAGGGCAAGTCCTGCGACACCTTCAATCCGCTGGGTCCCTGGCTGGCAACCCCGGACGAGATCGGGGACGTCCATCAACTCGACATGTATCTCAATGTGAACGGCGAGCGCCGCCAGACCGGCAACACCCGCACCATGATCTTCGGATGCTTTGAAATCGTCCGATATATCTCGCAGTTCATGACCTTGGAGGCGGGCGATGTCATCTCGACGGGAACCCCGCCCGGAGTCGGCCTCGGCATGAAACCGCCCCAGTATCTCAAGGCCGGCGACGTGGTCGAACTGGGCATCGCCGGGCTTGGCTCGCAAAAACAGCTGTGCGTCGCCTGCAAACCCTAACCAAGTCCCCTGCCACCAAAATGAAAATTATCAAGATCGAAACCGCCATCCCGGAGCACGTCATGCCGGGGTTGCTCGCGCTCCGCATCCACACCGACGAAGGCCTCGTTGGAAACGGTGAGACCTACTACGCGCCCCACGCTGTCGGGGCTATGGTGCATGACTGGATGGCCCGCTATCTTTTGGGGCAAAACCCGCTCGATATCGAGAAACACTGGCGTTTTCTCTACGAACGGGCCGCCAATTTCGGTGCTCGCGGCTGCGAACTGCGCGCCCTCTCGGCTCTTGACCTCGCGCTTTGGGATATTCTCGGCCAGGCGACCGGCCACCCTGTCTGGCAGCTCCTCGGCGGCAAGGCGCAGGATTCAATTGCGATCTACAACAGCAGCGGCGGCCCATCCTACGGCGCGCGCAGTCGTGCCCACTCCGACCCCCAAGGGTGGCCCGGCTACGGCGATGTCGGGGAGAAAGGCCCCTTGAACGACTACTGGTCCCTCGTTCACGAACCGGAGGCCTATGTGCAGTCCCTGTTGGATGAAGGTTGCCTGGCATTCAAGTGCTGGCTGCTCGACGCTGCCGCTCACAAGCCCGGCGGCCCGCTTTACATCAGCGGCAAAGACATCGAATCCGCGCTCGCCCCGCTTCACGCCATCCGCGAATCCTTCGGCAACCGCATCGAGTTCATGCTCGACGGCCACGGCTTCTTCCAGCTTCCCGCCGCCATCCGGATCGCCGAGGCGCTCAAGCCGCTCCAGCCACTCTGGGTGGAAGACCTGATCCGCCCCGACTCCATCCATGCCATGGCGGATCTGCGCCGCATGACCGGCATTCCGATGGCGGTCAGCGAGATGTTTTCCGGACCGGACGATTACGCCACCGCCTTGCGGGAGCGCTGCGCCGACTACGTGATGATCGACCCCACCTGGGTCGGCGGCATTTCCCCGACCCTCCGCATCACCCATCTGGCCCAGTTTTCTAACGTTCCCGTGGTGTATCACGACTGCACGGGACCGTTTACCCTGATGGCGGGCGTTCAGACCGGTATCGCCAACAGCAACGTGGCATGGCAGGAAACGGTCCGCGCCCACCTCAAACTCGTCTATCCGAAATTGATCGCCGGCTCGTTCGCCCTCCAGGACGGACGCATCCAGGCACCTGTGGAGACCGGACTCGGCATCCGTTGGCTCCCCGAAATTTTTGATGATAAAGCGCTTAATTATCGCCGCTCAACCCTGCAAGGAGGACCTGCCCATGAATGACCTCAAAGACAAGACCGTGTGGATCACCGGTTGCAGCCGCGGCATCGGCCGCGAACTGGCGCTGAGTTTCGCCGGAAAAGGCGCGGTGGTCATCGCGACAATGCGGAACATGGAAGATGGCAACGGCAGGCAACTGCAGGAGGCGCTGTGGCGCGGAAATCCGGCGTCGATCGTCGAGCGTCAGGATGTGACCAAGCCGGAGGACGCGCAGGCCGTCGCACGCTTGATCGGCGAGCGCTTCCAAACCCTCGATGTCCTGATCAACAACGCGGGAATCGATCCACGGATGCCCGCACAGAAGATCACCGCCTCGGACTGGAATACGGTGCTGGGCACCAACCTCGACGGAACCTGGCACTGCTGCCAGGCCGCATTGCCCCTCATGCGTCCGCTTGAGACCTCCAGCATCATCAACGTGGGCTCGATCACGGCTCACATCGGCATGGCCCACCTCGCGCACTACATCGCGAGCAAGCAGGGCATTATCGGTCTCACCCGGGGCCTGGCTCGCGACATCGGCCCGGACGGCGTGCGCGTGAACTGCATCGTGCTTGGTGCCGTCGTAGTGGAGAAGGAAGCCGAACTGGCAACGGAGGAGGAGATACTCGAACTGGTCAACCGCAACCAATGCATGCCCGGCCGCATCTATCCAGCCGACGTCATGCCCGCCTTCCACTTCTTCGCGTCAAACGCGAGCCGCCCGATCACCGGCCAGTCGCTGCATGTGGACAAAGGCTGGACCCATCACTGAACACCGCCACGACAAACCAAATCAACGAATATGATGAAACCACGCGATTACACTCAGTCACAGACACTCAACGAACGGGCCCGCAAATGCATGGCGGGAGGCGTATCGAGTGAGTTCCGCAAATTCAGCCACCCCTGTCCGGTCTTCTACGCGCGGGGCGAGGGCGCACGCCTCTGGGACGTGGATGGAAACGAACTGCTCGATTTCACCCTCAGCCAGGGGCCGCTCATCCTCGGCCACAGCCATCCGCACGTGCTCAAGAAAGTGGCCCATTACAGCGTCGCCGGGCAGCTCTTCGCCGGCCAGCATCTCATGGAACTGGAGCTCGCCGAGAAACTCCAGTCCCTCATCCCCTGCGCCGAACTCATGCGCTTCTGTCTCTCGGGCTCCGAGGCCGACCACGCGGCCTTCCGCTTGGCGCGCGCCCATACGGGTAAGCAAAGGATGCTGCGGTTCGAGGGCCATTACCATGGTTGGTTCGACAACGTGGCGCTGGGCCTTGGCGCCAAGGATATCTCCGAGCTGGGCTCGCGCGAGCAACCCAACATCCCGCTGTGGACCGAGGGCTTGCCCACGCGCGTCACCGAGGAAATCATTCTCTGCCCATGGAACGACCTCGAACTTGTTAGGGAGACCCTGGAGAAACACCATGCCGAAATCGCCGCGATCGTCACCGAACCCGTGATGTGCAACAGCGGCTGCATCCCGCCAAAGCCAGGCTTTTTACAAGGCCTGCGTGACCTTTGCGACCAATACAACATCGTTCTCATCTTCGACGAGGTCATCACCGGCTTCCGTCTCTCAACGGGTGGCGCCCAGCGCCATTTCGATGTCACTCCCGACCTCGCTGTTTTCGGCAAAGCCATGGCCAGCGGCTATCCCATCAGCGTGCTGGTCGGCAAAGCGCACATCATGAAGCACATCAGCGAAGGCCGTGTCATTCACGCCGGCACCATGAATTCCAACAACCCGTGCATCGCCGCCGCCATGGCCACCATCGAAGTGCTGGAGGCCGAGAATACCCACGACAAACTCTTCGCGCTCGGCAAGCGCCTGATGGATGGCATCCGTGAAGCCGCCCGCGCCTCCGGACAGAACCTGCGCGTGCAGGGCATGGGACCGATGTTCCACACCGGTTTCTCCGATCTCGAATGCGCCAGCGACTATCGCGACACGCTCGCCTTCGACAAAGCCAAAGGCGGCAAGTTCGTCGCCGGACTGCAGGAGCGCGGGATCCGCATCATCGGCCGCGGGCTCTGGTATTTGTCCAACGCCCACACCGCGGCCGACATCGACCAGGCGCTCGCCGCCGTCAATGCCGTGTTGCGCGAGGACTTCTGAGCCTTGACGGACCGCCGGCGCATCTCCGAAAGTCGCACTTCCCCCAGCCTCCCCAGCAAACACTTCACCACCTACGCATTCCATCATCGGCCGTCATGAACAACGAACACGCACACGGCGCCGCCGCCATGCTGCGCCCGCCCGCAAAACTCGACTATAGCCTTACCGGCGTGAATTCCCAGCGCGCGGTGGAACTTGGCCTTGCCGAGGCGGATTGGTACCAGTGCCCGGTGCCGCGCGAGACCATGCGCGACCTGTTGGTGCGCCGCGATGGCCCGGCCATCCGCGATACCGTGATCTGGCTCGGGCTCATCATCGGCTCCGGAGCGGCAACGGTCGCCCTGTGGGGTAGCGGGTGGGCGCTGCTGCCTTACTTGTGCTACGCGGTGTTCTACACTTCCACCTCGGATTCGCGCTGGCACGAATCCAGCCACGGCACCGCCTTCAAGACCGATTGGATGAACAACGCGCTCTATGAACTGGCCTCGTTCATGGTGATGCGCGAGTCCACCGTCTGGCGTTGGAGCCACACCCGCCATCACAGCGACACGATCATCGTCGGGCGCGATCCGGAAATCGCGGTGCCCCGTCCGCCGGACATCAAGGCCTTGGTCCTGGGGTTTCTCGGCCTGATGGCCTACCCGAAATATTTCAGGCGTCTCGTCATGCACAGCTCCGGGCGGATGGCCGCGGAGGAAATGACCTTTATCCCGCAGAGCGAGTTTCCCAAGGTGTTCAGGATCGCGCGCATCCACCTCCTGATCTATCTGCTGGTGCTGGCCAGTGCGGTGGCGCTGTGGTTTGCGACCGGCAGCCTGTTCCAGGCCGTCCTGCCGCTGATGTTGTTCCTGTTCCCGCCCTTGTTCGGATCGTGGCTGGCATACCTCTACGGGCTCACCCAGCACGCCGGACTCGCCGAGAACGTGCTCGACCACCGCCTCAACTGCCGCACGGTCCGGATGAACTTCATCAACCGCTTCTTCTACTGGAACATGAACTATCACATCGAGCACCACATGTTCCCGCTGGTGCCCTATCACCGCCTGCCCGAGCTGCACGAGGCGGTCAAGGACGACTGCCCGCCGCCCTACACCAGCCTGTGGCATGCCTGGCGTGAGATCGCCCCGGCGCTGCTGCGCCAGGTCAAGGAACCGGCATGGCATGTGAAACGCCAGCTTCCCGAGTCCAAAGCCCGCGCCTCCGACAAGGCCCGCCGCACGGACGCCTCACCGGATGCGGAGGGCTGGATCGAGGTCTGCGCCGCGGCCGACCTCGGTATCGAGGACGTGATCCGCTTCGACCACGGCCGCAAAACCTTTGCGCTCTGCCGCGACGACGAAGGCACACTTCACGCCACCGATGGCATCTGCACCCACGGCAACACCCACCTCGCCAACGGTTTGGTGAAAGGGAAAATCGTCGAGTGCCCGAAACACAACGGCCGCTTCAACCTCAAGGACGGCTCGCCCGCGCGCGCGCCGGTTTGCCGCGGGCTGGCAACCTACCCGATGGAGGAACGCGCCGGAAGGATCTGGCTCAACGTCGTGAAAGCCGGCGGTGCCGGCGCGCGCGCATCCCTCACCGTCAACGTGCGCGTGGTCTCCGCCCGCAACGTCTCCACATTCATCCGCGAGCTGGTCTTCGAACCCGCGACCTCCTCCGACACGGTCGATTTCAAACCCGGCGACTACCTCCAGTTCGACATCCCGGCCTACGAAACAATCCGCTTCCGCGACTTCGACATCGCGGAACCCTACGCCGCCGTCTGGGAGCGCCAGCATGTCTTCGACCACGAGGTGGCCAATCGCGAGGCAGGCCGCCGCAACAACTACTCGATCGCCGGCCGCGACGGCACTGCGAACCGCATCGTCATCAATGTCCGCATCGCCACCCCGCCGCCCGGCCAGGACTGCCCGCCGGGCGTCGGATCGAGTTATATGTTTTCGCTCAAGCCCGGCGACACGGTCACCGCGATCGGCCCCTTCGGCGATTTCCACATCAAGCCGACCGAACGCGAAATGGTCTATATCGGCGGCGGTGCCGGCATGGCCCCGCTGCGCGCGCACCTCACCCGCCTGCTGGACCACGACCACAGCCCGCGCCGCATCAGCTACTGGTACGGCGCCCGCTCGAAGCAGGAAATCTATTACGCCGATTACTTTGAGCGGCTCGCCGCGGAACATGACAACTTCCGTTTTCACCTTGCCCTCTCCGAACCCCTCGATGAGGACTCATGGACCGGCCCGGTTGGCTTCATCCACGAGGTGGTGAGAGAGCAATACCTCGCCACCCATCCGAACCCCGGCGCGGTGGAGTTCTACCTCTGCGGCCCGCCGATGATGGTCAAGGCCTGCACCAGGTTGTTAGAGCGGCTCGGCGTCGATCCGCAGCGCATCGCCTTCGACGAGTTCTGAGGCCGCGTTTTCATGATTCCAACCGCAACCGCGACATGAACATCCGTGAACGGCTTGATGACGCGACGGCAGGACGGCCGGTCGGCAAACCGGTCGCAAATGATGGAGCTGCTGGAGGTCATGAACGACATCAAGCTGCGGTGCATCTTGCGGCACTGCCGGATCCGGAACCTGCGGGCCGTTCTCGTAGCCCATTGGCCCACGGCCAAGGGTTTCCTCATCCACGCGCCACTTTCATCCCAAAACGCCCAAAACAGTAGAAACAGAAACGATTATGGCAGCTTTGGAAACGGTTTTTCCATTGCCCGCACCGACCGGAATCGTAGGGTGAATCCGCTTGTTTTCACGC
>JBFZFJ010000081.1:0-4692 GCA_041306405.1 Verrucomicrobiales bacterium
CATCGTGGTGTTGCTGGTTTTGATCGCTCCCTTGATTCTCCGCAGTCGTAAAAAAAACCGACCAGACTGAAGCGGTGAGCAACGCCCGGCAGATCGGCCTGGCCTTATTCGAGTTCGAGGCCGAATACGGAAAATTTCCCACCGCGACGACCATCGCTGCGGTGAAGGCTAAAACAGGAACGCTCCTTCCGTTGGGAACGAAAACCTCCAACGACTTTTTCAGGCAACTGATTGCCGCTGAAATCTCCCAAAATGAAGGGATGTTTTACGCGAGAACCGCGGGTGGCCGAAAGCCGGATAATGTTTTCGATGCGACTCATGCCCTGAAAAAGAGAGAATGTGGGTTCACCTACTTTTTGGGAGCCACTGAGAAAGACAATCCCCGCAGGCCATTGGTCGTCGCCCCGATGATACCCGGCACGGATCGTTTCGACCCGAAGCCGTTCAAAGGAAAAGCGGTCATCCTGAAAATGGACAATAGCGTCACCTCGCTATCAATCGACAAGGCCGGCCACGCCATCCTGGACGGCCGGAACCTGATGGACCCGCATCATCCGATCTGGGAGGGACATGCGCCGGTGATCGCGTGGCCGGATCTTTGAAATCCAGTTTCCTTCCCCTTAAACCATCTCGGCTGCGATGGGATCGACGAGGGCGCGGCCGTGGTGGATGAGGATGAGCTGGCCGGCGTCGATGCGGGCGAGGCCTTCATCTGCCAGATTTAGGGCGCGGGCGATGGCGTCCGGGTTGAGGAGGTCGAGGGAAATGCCGTCGCGGGTGCGCAGGCCGAGGGCGATGCGTTCGAGGCGGCGGGCTTCGGCGTCGAGGGTTTCGGATTCCGCCAGGGCGTTTCCGATCGCGGTGATTTGCGAAACATACATCGCGGTGTCCGGCACGTTTTTCGAGCGGATGGAGCCAAGCGTGGAGACGGCGGAGGGGCCGAGGCCGAGGTAGTCCTCGCCGCGCCAGTAGCCTTGGTTGTGGCTGGAGTGGTGGCCGGGCTTGGCGTAGTTGGAGGTTTCGTAGTGATCGAAACCGGCGGCGGTGAGGAGTTCGTCGGCGAGGTGGAAGAACTCGGCGTCGTGGTCCTCGTTCTCGCGCATTTCGCCGCGGCGGAGGGATTCAAAAAAGGCGGTGTCTTCCTCGTAGGTGAGGTTGTAGGCGGAGATGTGGTCGGGATTCAACAAGATCGCGTGCTCCAGTGTTTTCTGCCAGTCGGCCTTGGACTGGCCGGGGATGGAGAACATCAGGTCGATGTTGACCGACGGAATTCCGGCCTCGCGGAGGATGCTGACGGACTCGCTGGCTTGGGCTACGGAGTGCTCGCGGCCGAGGATTTCCAGGACGTGCGGGGTGAACGACTGGATGCCTAACGAGACGCGGGTGACGCCGAGATCGCGGAAGAGTTTCGCCTTGGCGGCGTCGAAGGTGGCGGGGTTGGCTTCGAGGGTGACTTCGTCGAGTTTCGAAAAATCGACGGTGTCGTGGAGCGCGCTGAAGAGCCGGGTGAGGTGGCCGGGCGAGAGCATGCTCGGGGTGCCGCCGCCGAGGTAAATGGTGCGGGGGTTTTCCGTGATCCGGGATTTCGCTTCAGCGGCGAGGGCGTCCACGAAGCTGCCGATGGGAGTGTCGCCCGGCGTGTGTTTGTAGAACGAGCAGTAGGGGCAAACCCGGTGGCAGAAGGGGATGTGGAGGTAGAGAAGCATTCCGATCAAGCGCCCCGCACTCGCGAAACATAGCGGGCGACGGCCTCGCGGGTGAGCGCCGCGACGTCGGCCTCGGGCTTGGCGAAGGGCGGGACGAACCACGGATACGAGCCGAGCAGGTCGGTGATGACCGCGACCTCGCCGTCGCAGTTGTTGTTTCCGCAGCCGATGCCGATGGTGGGGACGGCGAGCGACGCGGAAAGCTGGCGGGCGGTTTCCGGGATGATGGATTCGAAGACGATGGCGAAAACTCCGGCCTCGATGATGGCCTGCGCGCCTTCGCGGAGGGCTTCGGTTTGCTCGGGGGTTTTGCCTTTTTTGCGGTAGCCGCCTTCTTCGAGGACGCGCTGGGGAAGCATGCCGAGGTGGCCCATCACGGGAATGCCGGCGGCGGTGATGGCGCGGATTTTTTCCGTCTGGCGGACTCCGCCTTCGAGTTTCACGGCCTCCGCGCCGGCGGCGACGAGGCGGCGGGCGGTTTCCAGCGCTTGCTCGGCCGTGTCGTAGGTGTGGATGGGCAGATCGCCGACGACCAGCGCCCGTGGCTTGGCGCGGGCGACGGCGGCCACGTGGTGGAGCATGTGGTCGAGCGTGACGTGGGTCGTATCGGGAAAGCCGAGGACCACCATGCCGAGCGAGTCGCCTACGAGCAACACGTCCACTCCGCTTTCGTCGAGCAAGCGCGCGGTCGGGTAATCATAAGCGGTCAGCGCCGCGATGGGGCGTCCGCCTTTGCGGGCTTGGAGGGAGTCGGCTTTTTGGAGAGCTGTCACTTTGGAGAAATGAAGATGCGACAAACCTGGATACCAAAAAGCCCCCGCGGGGCGGAGGCTTATTTTATATGGCGACCCGTAAGGGAGTCGAACCCTTCTTGCCAGGATGAAAACCTGGAGTCCTAACCGATAGACGAACGGGTCGTGTGTCGCGAAGCGGGCGGAAAAGAAACTCATCGGGCCGGACCTTGCAAGGTTTTTTAGGCAAAAATTTTCAAGCTGCCGGAATCATGCTGAAAATGAGCGGGTTTTGTCGGATGATTGGCCAATCGTTGATTGCTGGCTTGTCAAGCGGGTGAGGATTTCTAGCCTCTTCGCACCCCGTCCCCGAACTTCAGGGTGGGCGTTGATCTCATGAATACTACCTTGCTTGCCAATACCGCCAATGAAGCCCGTGGCCTCGCCATGAATGCCGTCCATGCCTGTAGTTCCGGCCACCTCGGCCTTCCGCTCGGCTGCGCCGAGGTCGGCGCGGTTTTGTTCGGCGAATCCCTGCGCTATTATCCGGACGCGCCGAAATGGCTGAACCGCGACCGCTTTGTGCTCTCGGCTGGCCATGGCTCGATGTTTCTCTACAGCTGGCTGCATCTCGCCGGTTATGCGGTTTCCCGCGACGATGTGAAAAATTTCCGCCGCCTGCATTCGATCACGCCGGGGCATCCGGAGTTTCATGAGACGCCGGGCGTCGAGGCGACCACCGGCCCGCTTGGCCAGGGCGTGGGCAATGCCGTAGGTTACGCGCTTTCGGGCAAACGCGCCGCCGCCCGCTTCAACACCGCGGAGCACACGATTTTCGACCACCACGTATTCGCCATCCACGGCGACGGCTGCCTTCAGGAAGGTGTCGCCAAGGAGGCGATCGCTTTCGCCGGTCACAACGGCCTCGATAATCTCGTCCTCATTTATGACTCTAACGACGTGACGCTGGACGCGATGGCCGACATCACGCAAGGCGAGGACGCCGAGCAGTATTTCATCTCCCAGCGTTGGGACGCCGTCACCATCGATGGCCACGATCTCTCTGCCATCGCCGCCGCCTTGGAAAAGGCCAAGGCCGACAATAACGGCCGTCCCAAGGTCATCATCGTCAAGACGGTGATTGGCAAAGGCATCCCGGAAGTCGCCGGCACCGCCAAGGGCCACGGCGAAGGCGGCGCGAAATTCATCGAATCCGCCCGCGCGGGTCTCGGACTTCCCGCCGACGAACATTTCTACGTTTCCCCGGAGACGCAGACACATTTTGCCGAGAAAAAGGCAGCTTCCAAGGTCGAGTTCGAAGCATGGCAAGCGACCTACGATGCGTGGGCCGCGGCAAATCCAGCGCTCGCGGCGGAACTAACCGCCGGCGTGGCGCAGTCCGTGCCGGTGGATCTCAGCGAGAAAATCCCTGCGTTCGCCGCGGATTACAAGGACGCGACCCGTTCCGCGGGTGCGACGGTGATCAACGCGGTGGCCAAGGCGATTCCGCAATTCCTCACCGGCAGCGCTGACCTTTTCGGCTCCACCAAGAATTACCTCAAGGACGGCGGTGACTACTCCGCGGCCAATCCGCTCGGCCGCAACATCTGGTTCGGCATCCGCGAGCATGCGATGGCTGCGATCTGCAACGGCATCGCCTACGACGGCCTGTTCCGCGCGAGCGGCGCGACCTTCCTGGTCTTCGCCGACTACCTGCGCGGCGCGATCCGTCTCGCGGCTTTGTCGAATCTGCCTGTCAGCTACATCTTCACCCACGATTCCGTGGGTGTCGGTGAGGACGGCCCGACCCACCAGCCGGTGGAAACCGTTAGCGGTCTGCGCGTGATCCCGAATCTCGACGTCATCCGCCCGGGCGACGCCGAGGAAACCGCCGGTGCCTTCGTCGCCGCCATGAGCCGCACCGACGGCCCGACGGCGTTGATCCTGACCCGTCAGGCGATCCCGCTGATGAACGAACTATCCGTCGAGACCCGCCGCGATGGCGTGCTCCGCGGCGCTTACATCGCCCGCAAGGAAACCGGCGCGTTGACCACGATTCTAATCGGAACGGGTTCCGAGCTCCAGCACGCGATGGCCGCGGCCGCCGAGCTGGGCGACGGAGTCCGCGTGGTTTCCATGCCCTGCTTCGAACGCTTCGAGCGCCAGAGCCCGGAGTATCGCGAAAGCGTGCTGCCGAAAGCCTGCACCAAGCGCGTTTCCATCGAGGCCGGCGTCACCGATCTCTGGTGGAAATA
>JBFZFJ010000082.1:0-9136 GCA_041306405.1 Verrucomicrobiales bacterium
ACCGCCGCCACCACCGCCGCTTGGACGGGATTCTTTCGGCTCGGAAGCATTCACGCGGAGAGCACGACCGTTGTAGTCGTAGTCGTTGAGAGCCTCGATGGCTGCATTCAACTGGGATTGATCACCGAGGGTCACGAAAGCAAATCCCTTGGATTGCCCGGTTTCACGGTCGGTGATGATTTTGACCCGTTCAACAGGTCCAAAAGCGGCGAAGAGGCCAGTAACGTCTCCTTCAGTAGCGGTGTAGGGCAAGTTGCCCACGTAGATATCCATTTGATTCAATTCTAATGACGCCATGTTGATTCAACACTTCCTTCGACCATGGCGCCACGGACCGAACAAAGAGCGATTAAACAAACTTTCGCCGTCCGATCGACCCGTGAATAGACCCGCCGCGGACGAATTAGCAACAATTGATTTTATTTATTTCGGCCATCTGCCGGTTGCCCGCGGGGCCCGAGTTTGATGATTTATGGTTTGCGCCGCCCGCAGGTAGTGTTTGAGTGCCACGGATCAATCTCAAAAACTCGCTGTTCCACGGTTTCCGGGGCAATCCATGACGAACGAGGGTGGTGCTCAATGACTTGCTAACTTCAATCGTCAAACCCATCCAGCCAATCATGAAGACATGGCTCATTTTCCCGCGGTCGCCTCATTTTTTGATTCTTAACACGCTCTTTTTCCTCGGCTTGGGTGCGTCGGCGGCGGCCCTCCCGCCACGGCCACTGGACGTGAATGGCGATACAGTCCCCGATCTTTGGGCACTCCGGTATCAGGCCGGGGCTCTTAACCCAGTCGCCGATTCGGATGGGGATGGAGCCTCCAATGCCAGCGAAAGCTCGGCGGGCACTGACCCGCTGGCGGCAGGCTCGGTGATCCGGGTTTCCTCAATCACCAGGGACGCCGCAGGGGTGCGTCTCACTTTCCCGACGGTTCCAGGCAAGCGCTACCAAGTGCAAGACAATGCATCCTTGGAAGCCGTCTCCTGGGGCGATATCGGAGCGCTTCATACAGGGACGGGCGGCGAAGTGGAGGCGACAATCGCGGCTCCTGGGACGGCAAAATTTTTCCGGGTTTATGTCGAGGATGTGGATGCCGACAATGACGGTGTCACCGACTACGAAGAAATCCTTGCTGGCTTCAACCCGAACAGCCCGACCTCTTTCGGGGCCAGTGGCCTCACCGACAAAGAGGCGCTGCTGGCAGGGCTCAATCCTGCAGCCGTCAACACGGTGAGTGTGCAGGCTGCGGACGACGCCGCAACCGAACCGAGTCCGGCGGATACCGGACTTTTTGTCATTACGCGAGTTGGAAAACTGACGCCGGTCACGGTGAATTTCACCGTTGCTGGCAGCGCGGTGGAAGGTAGCGACTACGCCGCGATCAGCCGCTCGGTGACATTTCCGTTCGGGATGAACACCGCGGCGGTGACCATTACACCTGAAACGGATGCATTGATTGAATCGCCGGAATCGGTAATCCTGACGATTGCTGCGGGCACCGATTATGCGCCGCCCACCCCGACCACGCAGCCAGCCGCGATACTCATCCATGATCGAACCGCTCCGAACGGCACTGGCCTGACTGGACGGTTTTGGAATGAAGTGAGCAGTGGGGTCAACATCATCTCCGGATCCAATCCGGCGAAAATGTTTGGAAACCCGGTTTTGACCCGCATCGATGCGATAGTCAATTTCACCTGGCCAAACGGCACGAACGGTGGGTCCCCGAGCCCCGGCGTGGTCAGCGGCAACTACTGGTCCGTCCGTTGGGCAGGTGAAGTTCTCCCGGAGTTTTCGCAGATTTACACGTTCTACTTCAAGGCGGATGATGCGGCGCGGGTTTGGGTGAATGGAAAACTTTTGGTCAACGCTTGGCCGCGTGCCGGCGGTGCGACTACTGAATTCTCCGGCACGATCGAACTGGTGGCGGGAGTAAGGGTTCCGATTGTGGTGGAGTTTCACGAAATCAGCGGCGATGCGCAGGCCGAACTGCGGTGGTCGAGTCAGAATGTAGCCAAAGATTTCATCCCGACGGCACGCCTGTTCCCGGCGGTGCCACCCCGGATTCTCAGCCCGCTCGATGTGCTTCTCATTCAAAACAGCCCGGCTTACAACTACCAGATTGTCGCCAGTGGCGAACCAACGAGCTTCGGGGCGGCCAACCTGCCACCCGGCTGGACGTTCAACCCGACGAGCGGCCTGATTTCCGGCACGCCCGATACGATCGGGACTTGGCCGATTCTTCTCACGGCGACCAATGCCCATGGCTCCGGCAGTGAGATTCTCACGTTGAAGGTGATCGGCACGGGCAATCAGATCACCCGTGACGTTTGGACCAATGTGCCTGGCACCGAGCTCTCGTCGATCCCGCTGAACACGCCGCCGAACCAAACCGGTTTCATCACGGATCTTGAGGCTCCGCAAAATGATGGCGATGATTTCGGCGCGCGCATTCGCGGCTCGCTCACAGCTCCCGCGACCGGCAGCTACCGCTTCTGGATCACGGCGGATCACGCCGCCGAGTTATGGATTTCCAACGACAACGAAGAAGCGGGCTCGTTCCTCCGTGCCGTGGTGAACGCGCCGACTGCGTATCGCGGCTGGACGGATGCCGGTGCCGGCAAATCCGACTTCCTCTGGCTCGAAGCGGGCAAGTCCTACTACATCGAAGTGCGGCACAATGAGGCCACCGGCGCCGACCACGTCAGCGTCGGCTGGCTCAAGCCCGGCGAAGGCGGCGTGGACCCGAGCGCCGCCACCGCTCCCACGGAAGTGGTGCCATCCTTCGTCCTTTCGCCATACGTGGCGGGAACGGCCGGTGGTCAGGGCACGCTTTTCTATGCGAATCTCACGCCACAAGGCGGCGTGATCACGAGCGCATCCGGCAACATTCTGCTCCGCTTGAGCGAAGACGAAAGCCAGGCGGTCATCACGGTCAATTATTCGAACCTGACCACCCCTTACTTTGGCATGCATTTGCATGATCCGAACATTCCTGGAGGCGGCCTATCCAACGTCGTCTGCGATTTCGACGAACCCGCCGACGGGAGCACCGCCAGCGGACGGCACCTTCCACAACCTCCTGAAGGCCGTGACCCTCCATCCTGCGATGGGCCGCTACCTCGACATGCTGCGCAATGATAAGCCAAACCCATCGACAGGCCGTATCCCGAACGAAAACTACGCTCGCGAAGTTCTGCAGCTCTTTTCGATCGGTCTCTATCGGCAATGGCCGGATGGATCGCTGATGCTCAACTCCAAGGGCGAACCGATCCCGACTTACGGTCAGGATGAAGTGGTCGGCTTCTCGCATGTGTTTTCCGGATGGGGTTACCATTACTCCGGCGGAATCAATTCGACCTCGAACTCCATCACCACCGCTCCCTTTATCTGTCGGCAGCTCGACCATCACCGTGAGCATCCCGGCCGGGCATACCTATGCAGTGAGCGACTCGATCCAAATCGACTTTGTCACCGCAGGCGCGCCTTCCGGCCTTTTCACCGTGCTCACCTCCACGTCGCCCACGCTGACTGTTACCGGGACGGACATCCCGACGGTCGTTGGCAATGGCAATGCCAATGTCATCCTCCCGGCGGACATCGTCACCCGCAACGGAGCGCTCGTGGCAACCCGCGAAAGCTACGCGTTGGATCGCAGCGGCGGCACCGTGGCGCTGACGTTCAGCGACTGGGGACTCAACGACACGGAAACCGATTTGAGCCAGACCCCGATGCGCTCGCCCACGGTCTTCAATTTCTTCGAGCCGGACTACAGCTCCCCGGGCATCCTGGCGCAGGCCGGGCTGGTCACTCCGGAGTTCCAGCTCACAACGATAACCTCGGGGCGCTGGTGGACAAGTTCAGTGCCCTCCTGATGGCGGGCCAGCTTCCCTCCACCGGCACGAACGATTACTCCACCACTCCGCGGACCATCGTGAATGCCAAGGCGGTCATCACCGACTACGCGCAGTCGTTGCCGTACGACAAGACTGTCACCGGACTCACTACCGCAGCCCTTCTCGGAAACAATCTCAAACAAATCAAACTCGAAGTGCCGGCCGGTTCACACCTGAACGGCGAAGGCGAAATGTGCGACCGCTGGGGCACTCCCTACTTTTTCCATCAAGTCTCCGCGACCGAAATGGAAATCCGCTCCGCAGGCCCGGACCGCAAAATGTGGACGGGCGATGATTCGCAGATGTAGGCTCATCTTCGCGCAGAGGGGAGATACGCAGGAAAGCATCTCGATCCTCAGCCCCAACGGGGCGACATACGATAGTCCTGGGTATCGCTCCGGTTGAGGGTGCTGAAGGTTTCCGCAAAAGCGTGGGCAAGCACGGAATGGCGGCCGGCGAGTAGCACCTGCCGGGAGGCGTGATGGTCTGGATCGCCCGCGCAGAGCGCGGATACGATGACCGAGGAATCGAGAGCGGATTTCATTTGGACGGCGGGTGCGGGACGATCCGTCCGTCACGAGCCTCGCGATCCGCCTTGATGGCTTGGACAATATGGCCGCGCTTCAGTGGCGGGCCGCTTTGAATCACCGGAAACCCGTCGTTCATCTCGATGCTCACCGGATCCGGCTCGGGAACGGCCTGGAGTTTGCCCCCATGGACCTCCGGTTTCAGGCGGCTGCCCTCGTGCAACCCGAGGCTGTCGCGGATCGCCTTGGGCACGACGAGACGTCCTGCTTTGCCAAGTGTGATGGGAGTGCTCATGGTAATTTGAATACCATTGGCAGCTTGATACGGCAAGGGTGGAGCTTGAGGGCGTTGGGGGTGAGGGAGCGGGTGAAGAGGATTGCGGTTCTTGAGAGCGGGGCCTATCAAGGGCGGGTGATTTTCGGGCGCTTGCGGTTGTGGATGGATCCTGTGAAACGCTCCGGACCGGAGGCGATGGCGGTGGACGAGTGGCTGTTGGAGACTGCGGAAACGCCGGTGCTGCGGGTTTACGGCTGGCTGGGAGAGTGGGGGAGCGTCGGGTATTTCGGAAATCTGGCAGAGGCGCGGGCGGCGTTTCCCGGAGTCGAGTGGGTGCGGCGCTGGACCGGAGGCGGCACGGTGGATCACCGGGCGGACTGGACTTACACGGTGGTCGCGCCTGCGGAAGAAGCGCTGGCCGACGCGCGCGGGGCCGAAAGCTATCGGCTGCTGCACGCGGCGCTTGCGGAGGTGCTGGCAGGCGAGGGGATCGACGCCCGCCTCAGCTCGGGTGCCGCGGAAACCGGGGCGGCGGCTTGTTTTGAAAACCCCGTCAGCCATGACATCGTCGATGCCGCAGGCCGGAAAATAGCCGGTGCGGGGCAGCACAGGACCAAGCGCGGATTGCTGCACCAGGGCTCGGTGGCGGTGGCTTGTGATCCGGAGCGCCTGGCTTCAAGTCTGGCGGGAAATTGGCAGACGCATGAATTCCATCCGCCGGCAGACGTGATTTCCGCGAAGGTGCGCGGGCGGTATGCGCTGGCCGCGTGGACCGCCCGGCGGTAAGGTCGGCGGGTCACGCCCGCCGCAGCGTCAGGTGGATGATCTCCGCCGGGGCGTTCATCCGCACGGGAAACCAATTGCCCGTGCCGTTGCTGACCACCATCGCGCGTCCGGCTTTTTGATAGAGCCCGGACCA
The DNA here is from genome assembly GCA_041306405.1 of Verrucomicrobiales bacterium. Taxonomy (GTDB): domain Bacteria; phylum Verrucomicrobiota; class Verrucomicrobiia; order Verrucomicrobiales; family Akkermansiaceae; genus Luteolibacter. Next base: position 5,622 of record JBFZFJ010000082.1, read on the forward strand.
GTAACGGAACATCGCCGAGCCCGCGCCGAGTTCGGGCGTGAGCATCAATTGCCCGCCGTGGGTGTGGCCGGCCAAGGTCAGCGGGATTCCGAGCTCGGCTGCTTGATCGAAGGCGTGGGGATGGTGCGCCAGCAGGATCGGGAACGCGTCCGGGTCGCGCAGGCTTGCCACGGCTGCCACGCTCCGCGCCATTTCCTGCTCACTGCGATTCCAAATAATCCCGAGAATCTGCACCGCCACCCCCCGCACTTCCACGGTCGCGGCTTGGTTCCGGAGCAGCGCGATGCCGCCGTCCCGCAGGCCTCTCACGAATTCCGCCGGGTCGTCGAACAGGTCGTGGTTCCCCTCCACCACGAACACGCCCGACTTCGCGCGCATCCGTTGGAGCATCCTAACTCCTTCTGGCAGGTCGCGGATCGTGTTGTCGATCAGGTCGCCGGTGAACAGCACCAAATCCGCCTCCAGCCGGTTGGTCGCGGCCACGATTTCATCCAGTACCCGCCCGCGCGTGAACTTGCCGACGTGGGTGTCGGTCACGTGGGCGATCCGCATCCCGTCGAGCGCCTGCGGCAAATCCTTGAGAGAAAGGGTCATTTCCCGGATCCGGAACCGCGTCATCTGCGGGATGCCGTAAGCCGTCGTGCCGAAGGTCGCCATCGCCGGCATCGTCACCGCCGCCGCTCCGAGCCATTCGCGCCGCGTCCAGCTCCGGCTGGTCGCCGCGACTGCGGGAGTCTTCCGGCTCAGGCACCGCCCGATGGACCACAGCGACCAACCCATCATGGTCGGCAGGCCCAGCATCGGCATGAAAATCAAGCCCCAGAGCAGGACCAGCGAGTAGAGCGCGGCCGGGATCGGCATCGTCACCAAGTCCCGCCGGGCGCAAATGACCCACACGAATCCGGCCAAAACCAGCAGGACCGAGACGGACAAGCCCAGCCGCGCGACGCGGCCCGCGCCGAGCCGCTGCAAGCGCCGGTCCGCCCAGATCCACCACGCCAGCGACAGCAGCGGGATTCCCAGAATGATGAGGAGGACGACGGGCATGGGGTGGAACCCGGCAGGCGGGACACCCGATTTTGAGCGGGGATCAGCCAAGCGCAACGGGAAAATCCGACACCCACGAGGATTCGTGTTGAAACACGGGCGGATCCGGCTAGGGCTGAGCCAGCAGGGTTCACGCCCGAGGATTTATGATGTGGGAAGCAATTCAATCAAGCGGTGCATGGCAGGGCGCGGGGACGGGCGCGGCTTGGTTCGTGACTATTTGCCTGCTGCTGGCGGGGATGGTCGGCTGCCTGCTGCCGGTCTTGCCGGGGCACTTGATTTTGCTCATCGCCGCCGTCGCCCACCGGTTGATGCTCGGGGCGGATTCCGGGCTGCGCTGGTGGTCGTTTCTCATTCTCGCCGCGCTGATGGCGATTTCTCAGACCTTCGAAACGCTTAGCGGGGCGGCCGGGACGAAATGGTTCGGCGGCACGCGCTGGGGAGCGCTCGGCGCGCTGGTCGGCAGCATCGTGGGGATGTTTTTCCTGCCGTTCGGCTTGCTGGTCGGGCCGCTGGTGGGGGCGTTCGTCGCTGAAATGGCCTTCGCAAAAAAGCAGAGCCACCACGCGGCGTATTCCGGGGTCGGCTCGGTCGTCGGCACCTTGGCGGGGATGGTTTTCAAGATTGCCGTGGGCGTGGTGATGATCGTCTGGTTTTTCCTCGATGTGTTTTTGATTGGAAAATGAGTGAAGCGGCCGCAGGTTGTCGCCGCCGCTCCCCGGACGGTCGCAGTTTCGCGCAAGCGGAGCTGAGGAAAGTCCGGACACCACAGGGCAACGCGCCTCATGAAAGTGAGGGACGGGAACCGCGAGGAACCCGGACAGACAGTGCAGCAGAAAGATACCGCCGATGGCCCGCAAGGGCACAGGCAAGGGTGAAATGGTGGAGTAAGAGCCCACCGCGAATCCGGGTAACCGGACGGCACGGCAAACCTCGCGTGGTGCAAGACAGAACAGGGGAAGGGCTGCCCGCCCGCTATTCTCCGGGTATTAGTCGCACTCTGCGCAAGCAGGGCGCTCCGCTTCGGCGGGGTGAGAGAAATGGCCGTCCAGCCCCGCAAGGGGTGGACAGAATCCGGCTTACAGGGGAGCGGCACTCCCTTTTTTCTTTGCGGCCGGGGACCCGTCGCGCCGACGGGTTTTATCCTTCATTCAATTTCTTGCCAAATTTACCAAGTTCCCCTTCACTCCGGGCCGCTTCACCCATGGCACTCATCGTTCAAAAATACGGCGGCACCTCCGTCGGCTCGCTCGACCGGATCCGCAACGTCGCCACGCGGATGAAACGCACCCGCGACGAGGGCAACCAAGTCGTCGCCGTGGTCTCCGCCATGTCCGGCGTCACCGACGGCCTCATCAAGATGGCCAAGGATCTCGCGGAAAACCCTTCGGAGCGCGAGCTCGACGTGCTCCTCGCCACCGGCGAGCAGCAGTCCATCGCGCTACTCAGCATCGCGCTTCAGGAAATGGGCGTGGCCGCCGCCTCCTTCACTGGCAGCCAGGCCGGCATCCACACCACCGGCTCGCACACCCGCGGCCGCATCCTCAACATGGATCCCACGCTCATGCAGAGTTTCCTCGACGCTGGGAAATCGCTGGTCGTCGCCGGCTTCCAAGGCGTCACGCCGACCGGCATGATCCACACTCTCGGCCGCGGCGGTTCGGACCTCACCGCCATCGCCGTCGCCGCCGCGCTCAAGGCGGACGTCTGCCAGATCCTCACCGACGTGGACGGCGTTTACACCTGCGACCCGCGCGTCGTCAAAAACGCCCGCAAGCTGCCGGAGATTTCCTACGACGAGATGCTTGAAATGGCCTCTTCCGGCTCGAAGGTCATGCAATCCCGCTCGGTCGAGTTCGCCAAGAAATTCGGCGTCGTTTTCGAAGTCCGCTCCTCACTCAACGATAATCCCGGAACCCTCGTGCTAGAAGAACATCCCAACATGGAAAACGTCGTCATCCGCGGCGTCTCGATCGAGCGCTCGCAGGCGCGCGTCACTCTCACCGGTATCCCCGACGAGCCCGGCATGTCCGGCCGCATCCTCGGCGCCCTCGCCGACGCGGAGATTAACCTCGACATGATCGTCTCCAACATCGCGCACGACGGCTTCGCCCGCCACTCGTTCACGATGCACTCCAGCGACCTCGGCAAGGCCCAGGCCGCGCTCAAGCCCGTGATGGCCTCCCTCGCGCCAAACGCGAAAATCGAGACCGAGTCCGGCATCGCGAAACTCTCTGCCGTCGGCATCGGCATGCGTTCCCACTCCGGCGTCGCCGCCACCATGTTCAAGGCCCTCGGCGACGTGGGCATCAACATCGGCATGATTTCCACCTCGGAAATCAAGATCGCCGTCACCGTTGACGAGACTCGCATCGAAGACGCCGCCCGCGCCGTGCACGACGCCTTCGGTCTCGATAAGCCACCCGTGTAATGGCGATCACCGGTCGCCACGAGTTTTCTGAAACGAT
>JBFZFJ010000083.1:0-3004 GCA_041306405.1 Verrucomicrobiales bacterium
ACTTGAGGCGATGCAGGAAAAGCAGGTCACCATCGGCGAGCAAACCTTCATGCTGCCGTCGCCGTTCTTCGTGCTGGCCACGCAGAACCCGCTGGAGCAGGAAGGCACCTATCCGCTCCCCGAGGCCCAGCTCGACCGCTTCATGATGAAGGTGGTCATGGACTATCCGACCGAGGAAGAGGAGCTCCTCGTGCTCGATCTGGCAGGCACCACCGAGGAAATGCCGGTGCCGCAGCCGATCGTCAGTCTCGACGCCATCCAGCAGGCGCGCACCGTTGTGAACGGACTCTATCTGGATGAAAAGGTGAAGCGCTACATCGTCCGCCTGGTCCACGCGACCCGCCGGCCGGATGAATACGGCGTCCACATCGCGCCGCTCATCCGCGTGGGCGCCTCGCCGCGCGCCACCATCAATCTCGCGCTCGCCGGCCGCGCCCACGCCTTCCTCAACGGCCGCGCCTATGTCACGCCGCACGATGTGAAAAGCGTCGCCATGGACGTGCTGCGCCACCGCGTCACCGTCACCTACGAGGCTGAGGCGGAGGGACTGAACAGCGAGCAAATCGTCACGCGCATTCTCGACGAGCTGCCGGTGCCTTGATGCAGGGGAATTCAGAAATTGAACCGCAGATGGACGCAGATGAACGTTAATGAAGAAGTGATGGAATATCTATCCCTCAGTGTTTCTTCTCTTATCTGTGTGCATCTGCGTTCATCTGCGGTTAAAAAACTCCAAATGATTCCACCGGATGATCAAACCTAAAGCCGCTACCCCCATCAGCGTCCAGGACGAGGCCCGCGCCGCGGAAATCCTCGGCCGCGTCCGCCGGATGGAAGTCCGCACGAACCGGTTGGTCGATGACTCGCTGGCCGGCCGCTACGCCAGCGTTTTCAAGGGCCGCGGCATGGATTTCGACCGCGTTAGAAACTACGTCCCCGGCGACGACGTGCGGACCATCGACTGGAACGTCACGGCCCGCACCGGCGATCCGCATGTGAAGCTCTTCACCGAAGAGCGCGAACTAACCATCCTGCTGATGATCGACGTCAGCGCATCCTCGGACTTCGGCTCGGTGGTCGATTCCAAACGCGAGCTCGCCGCCGAAGCCGCGGGCGTGCTGGCCGCCTCGGCGATTAGAAACCGCGACAAGGTCGGGCTCGTCCTCTTCAGCGACGGAGTCGAGCTCTACATCCCGCCGGGAAAAGGCCGGATGCACATCATGCGGCTGATCCGCGAAACCTTGTTTTTCCAGCCCGAGCAGCGCGGCACGGACATCGCCAAGGCATTGGATTTCGCCAACCAAGTCATCCACCGGAAATCGGTGATTTTCCTAGTGTCAGACTTCTGCCTCGGCGCCCCGTTTGAAGACCGACTGAACCTCCTGCGCAACAAGCTGCAAGTCACCAACCGCCGCCACGACGTCATCGCCGTTTCCGTGACCGACCCGCGCGAGGAATCGCTGCCGGACGTCGGCAGGATCTGCATCGAGGACGCGGAAAGCGGCCAGGTCGTCGAGATCGACACCGGCAGCGCGAAAGTCCGCGAGGCGTTTGAAAAGCAATCCCGCCAGCGACGCGAGCTCACCGCCGCGCGCATCCGCTCGCTCGGCGTGGACCTGCTGCAATTCCGCAACGGCGAGAACTGGATGCCCGCGCTGATGGGCTTCTTCCAAAGCCGCCGCCAACGTTCCGGCTGATCATGTCCGATTTCATTTCCATGCTTCATCGTGCTTTCCTCGGCCTCCTGATCGCGGCGCTGACCTGCGATCTATCCGCCCAAGCGCCCGCCGCGGAAGAAGACATCCGCGGCCCGAAGGCGCTGGTGGAAATCCCCGTGCCGGAAAAACCGCCGGTCCTGCTGTGGTCCTCCGTCGGCGGTGGCGTGCTGCTGCTCGCCCTCGCCGCGTATTTCTGGAAGAAACGCGCCCGCAACCAACGGCTCAAAAGCCCGCGGGAAATCGCGCTCGCATCTCTGGCAGGACTTGAGACAAGCCGCGAAGCCATCGCCGCGGAAGCCTTCGCCAACCGCGCCGCGCAGACGGTCCGCCAATACATCGCCGAACGCTTTGGCCTCGCCGCGCCACGCCGCACGACCGAGGAATTCCTCCGCGATCTGGCGAAGCAGGAAAGCTCCCCGCTCGTCGGCGAGAGCGATGACTTGCGGGCGTTTTTGAAATCCTGCGACCTCGCGAAATTCGCCGGCTCCCACCTCACCTCCGCCCAGCGCGATGAACTGCTGGAAGCCGCGCGCGGCTTCATTCATTCCACGTCCAAAGTCGTGACTCCATGACCGAGAGTTTCCAATTCGTTCACCCGGAGTTTCTGTTACTCCTGCTGCTTTTGCCGGTGCTCGCCATCTGGAAAGGCCGTTGGGGGCGTCCCGTCGCCGTGCGGATGCCCTCCACGGACGATGCCATCAGCGTCGGCGCGCGGCCGCGCTCGGCGGTCGGCGGCTTCCTCGCGTTCTTCGGGCTTCTATCATTCGCGCTGTTGATCATCGCCTTCGCCCGGCCGCGCCATGGCAAGGGCTCTTCCGAGATCGAGGCCAGCGGGATCGACATCGTGCTCACGCTCGACGTCTCCGGCTCGATGGAGGCGCTGGATTTCCAACTCGAAGGCAAGCCGGTCAACCGCCTCGAAGTAGTGAAAAATGTCGTCGGGAAATTCGTCGGCCAGCGGCCTAACGACAAGCTCGGCATGGTCGCCTTCGCCGGGCGTCCCTATCTGGTGAGCCCGCTCACGCTCGACCACGAATTCCTGGGCAAGCGCCTCGCGGATGTGAAGATGGGACAGGTCGAGGACGGCACGGCGATCGGTTCCGCCATCGCTTCGTCGGTCGATCATTTGCGCGGCTCCACCGCGAAATCACGGATCATCATCATGCTAACTGACGGCGTGAACAACGCCGGATCGGTGAATCCACTCACCGCCGCCGAGGCCGCGAAGGCGCTGGGGATCAAGATTTACACCATCGGCGCGGGCATCCGCGGAGAGGCTCCAGTGC
>JBFZFJ010000084.1:0-2990 GCA_041306405.1 Verrucomicrobiales bacterium
CTCCACTGTCCAGGTGGAGCCGCCGTGGAGCAGTTCCTCCCAGGTCCCGTTGCCTTTTTTCGCCTTGGCCGCTTCCACCTGGTCGTGGATCAGCGACTCGTAGGTCGGGCGCTGGATCTGGCGGATCACGCCGATGGGCGTCGGGAAATCCGGCAGGCCCATGGTGGCGAGCATCTGTGAGTAGAGCGGGCTCGCGTGGTCGGGCTCGTGGACGAGGATCTCGCCCGGAGCGGCGGTGGCGGCATCGACGACTTCGGGCACGAGGCCTTTGAGGCGGATGCCCTTTTCCTTGTCCTTGCCGAAGAGCAGCGGCTTGCCGGCTTCGAGGTTGAGCATCTGGTTGTCGCGGTTTTCCTTGCCGTAAACCGGGTCCCACGCCGCGTCGTTAAAGATCACGCAGTTTTGCAGGATCTCGACGAATGAAACTCCCTGGTGCTCGTGGGCGGCCTTGAAAGTGGCGACCATGTGCTTCGGGTTGTTATCCACGGTGCGGGCGATGAAGGTGGCCTCGGCGCCGAGCGCGAACAGCAGCGGATGGAGCGGATAGTCCACTGAGCCTAACGGCGTGGTCTTGGTCTTGGTGCCGACCGGCGAGGTCGGGCTGTACTGGCCCTTGGTGAGGCCGTAAATCCGGTTGTTGAACAGCAGGACGGTGACGTTGAGGTTGCGCCGCAGCAGGTGCAGCAGGTGGTTGCCGCCGATGCTCAGTCCGTCGCCGTCGCCGGTGACGATCCACACCGATAGATCGGGATTGGCGACCTTGACGCCGGTGGCGACGGTGGGCGCGCGGCCATGGATCGTGTGGAATCCATAGGTGTTCATGTAGTAGGGAAAGCGGCTGGAACAACCGATGCCGCTGATGATGCAGAAGTTTTCCCTCGCGATGCCGAGCTCGGGCAGCGTGCGCTGGAGCGAGTTGAGGATGGCGTAATCCCCGCAGCCGGGGCACCAGCGGACGTCGTTGGAGGTGACGAAGTCCTTGCGGTTGAGCTCCGGCACGGCGGGGATGTTTTGAATTTCGGTGGCCATGGCGATCAGTCGTTGATGAGTTGAAGGATGCGTTCGCGGATTTCGCTGACTTTGAAGGGACGTCCCATGATTTTCGACATGGAGACGGCATCTACCAGATAATGCGCCCGCAGGATCATGCAGAGTTGGCCGGAGTTGAGTTCCGGGATGAGGACCTTGTCGAAGCCCTTGAGCAGATCGCCGAGGTCGGGCGGCAGCGGGTTCAGGTAGCGGATGTTGGCGCTGCTGACCTCGAAGCCTTCGAGCCGGAGTGACTCGACCGCCGAGGTGATCGCGCCGTGGGTGCCGCCCCAGCCGAGGACTAACATTTTCCCCTGCCGTTCGCCGGTGACGTTGAGCGGCGGGATGCTCTTGGCCACGGCCTCGACCTTGGCGGCGCGCAGGCGGGTCATTTCACTGTGGTTCAGCGAGTCGTAACTGATGCTGCCCTTGGTGTCCTTTTCGAGTCCGCCGAGGCGGTGCTCGAGTCCCGGCTGGCCGGGGATGGCCTGGGTGCGGGCGAGCGTTTGCGGATCGCGGGCGAAGGTGACGTAGGGCTTCGACGGATCGGCGAAGGGCTTGGAAATTTCCGGCAGCGAGGCTTCGTCCGGCACTTTCCACGGCTCGGAACCGTTAGCCAGATAGCCGTCGCTGAGCAGGATGACAGGCGTCGAGTATTCCAAGGCGATGCGCACCGCTTCGAAGGCGGCGCGGAAGCAGTCGGACGGGGAGTTCGCCGCGACGACCGGCAGCGGGCTCTCGCCGTGGCGGCCGTAAAGCGCCTGCAGCAGGTCGGATTGCTCGGTCTTGGTGGGCAATCCGGTGCTGGGGCCGCCGCGCTGGACGTTGACGATCACCAGCGGCAGCTCGGTGGAAATGGCGAGGCCGATGAACTCGCTCTTCAAACACATGCCCGGTCCGCTGGTGCCGGTGATGCCGATCTGGCCGGCGAAACTCGCGCCGAGCGCCACGCCGATGGCGGCGATTTCATCCTCCGCCTGCACGGTCTTCACGCCGAAGTGCTTGTAGCCTGCCAGGGTTTCGAGAATCGAGGACGCGGGCGTGATCGGGTAGCCCGAGAATAACAGGTCGCGGCCGGCCTTTTTCGCTCCGGCGATCAGGCCGAGGGCGAGCGCCTCGTTGCCGGAAATCTTGCGGTAGGTGCCGGGTGCCACCTCCGCCCGCGCCACCATGTAGCGGTTGCGGGTGGTCTCGGTGGTTTCCCCGAGGAAATAACCGGCTTTCAGGACGCGGATGTTAGCTTCCGCGAGGTCGGGCGCTTTTTTGGCCCACTTGGAATTGATGTAGTCGATGGTCGGCTCCAGCGGCCGGCCATAGACCCAGTAGGTGAAGCCGAGCGCGAAGAAGTTCTTGGTCCGGAGCTTCTCCTTCATGGTGAGAGGGCTGTCCTTGAGCGACTCCACCGCCAGCCCGGTGATGTCGAGCGCGAGGACTTCGTATTTTTTCTGGATCGCAGGGTCCTCGAGCGGATTCGACGTGTAGCCGGCCATCGCCAGGTTCTCCGGGGTGAAAGCGGCGGAATTGGCGATCAGCAGCCCGCCCTCGACGAGGTCCATCAAGTGGACGGCGAGGGCGGCGGGGTTCATGGCCACCAGCGAGTCGGGCTCGTCGCCCGGAGTGAGCACGGTCACACTGCCGAAGTGGACTTGAAAGGCGGACACGCCCGCGATGGTGCCGATCGGCGCGCGGATTTCCGCCGGGTAATCCGGGAAAGTCGCGATCGCGTTGGGGACGGTGACGCTGGTGTCGGTGAAACGCTCGCCAACAATTTGCATTCCGTCGCCGGAATCACCGGCGAAGCGGACTACCACGGATTTCATCTCGCGGAAGCCGCGGGTGGATGGGGTCATGGGATGGATTGAATTTGAATCTGATCCACTTAAGAATCTCATCCTCCAGGCGTCAATCGCCGATGTGGGTTGGGCGGATTTCGTCCGGGTCGGCGGTGGATGGAGCGGGTG
>JBFZFJ010000085.1:0-16255 GCA_041306405.1 Verrucomicrobiales bacterium
GCTCGCGTCTGGCGACTGAATTGGGGGTCGGGCGCGACACGGTGGAAGCGGCGCTGCGGATTCTGGAGCGGGATGGGTTGCTGGTGCCCCAGGGCGCGGGCCGCAGAGACGGCGGATCGAGCTGCCCGAGGGCATAGTGGCGCGTCCGATGCGGGTGGCGCTCCTGGTGACCGATCATTTCAGTGAGGAATACAAGATCGAACTGTTCCACCAGCTCGTGGAGGCGGGGCATCTACCATTCCACGTCACGAAGACGCTCGTCGAGCTTGGCATGGACGTGGGGTGCGTCGCCCGCTTGGTCAACCGGACCGAGGCGGATGCCTGGGTGGTGGTCTCCTGCTCGCGCGAGATTCTGGAATGGTTTTCCCGGCAACCCAAGCCAGCCTTCGCCATGTTCGGTCGTCGGGGGCGGGTGTCGATCGCCGCCGCGGGGCCGGACAAGGCGCCGCCCTTCGCAGCTGCCACTGGCCGCTTGATCGGGCTCGGTCATCGGCGCATCTCGCTGGTGTGTCGCCGTCAGCGACGCTTGCCGCAACCGGGCCACCCCGAGCGGGCGTTTCTGGATGAGTTGGCGGCCCACGGCATTCCGACGGGCCCCTTCAACCTGCCGGACTGGGAGGAGAGCAAGACGGGATTCGTGACGCTGCTGGACTCGCTGTTCGGTGCCACGCCGCCGACCGCGCTGATTCTCGACGAATCGTTTCTCTTCAACGCGGCGTTCCACTATCTGGCCAAGCGGGGCCTGCGCGTGCCGCAAGACGTTTCGCTGGTCTGCACCGACGACGACTCGGACTTCGCCTGGTGCGAGCCGTCGGTCGCCCACATCCGCTGGGACTACCGTCCGGTGGTGCGGCGCGTGGTGAGATGGGCGGCCAACGTGAGCCACGGCAAGGACGACCGGCGGCAGACGCTGACCAAGGCGGAGTTCGTCGCGGGCGGGACGATCGGACCGGCGAAGGACAGGTGAATGGGCAGGTGAATGGGCAGGTGAATGTTCATGTGATAAATCTCCGCTCATCGTTGGTGAAATTCATCGTCGGTTGAATGCCATGAATTTGCTTTTTCACCCAGCGGGGAGAAAACCGGGTTTGATGGCCGATAACACGAACAGCGTTGGCTTCACTGCCTTGCATTTGATCCAGACGATCAGGTCGGTGCCGTCAAGCGTACGGCGGAAACCGTAGCGGAAATCCTTCCCTCGCGGAACCTCGATGCCGTCAAGTTTGAGTGCGGCTTCATGCTCGCCCCAGCCTTGGATCACCAGTGCCGGATTCAACACGGGCGATTCGGCGCTGCCGGTGAATTCCATATCGAGATCACGATCAGGATCGCCCCGCTTCAACTGATATGCCCGTTGGTCTTGGTTGTAGCCGTCGCTGGAAAATGCGGTGCTGTTGAGTTTGATGGCTGGCGGATGAATCCAGGCCTTGGCCACGGGCAGCATGTCCGCCGCTGACAGATTCGTCGTGCCGTAAAGAAAAGCGCCAACAGGTTGATGAATCGCAGTGAGCGATGAATGAGCCGCCTGGTCGGGTGCCATGGCATAGCGGCCGTCACTGGAAATCCGCGCGACCGGCCAATGATTCCACCAGGGGAAATGCGAGAACTCCTTGCGCACCTCCCCCTTGAAGGTGCGGATTTTAGAGCCCGGTTTGACGATGATCCACGGTTTGTAGCGCGATTTCAGATTGACCATCTGAATCACCGGGTCCGCCAGATCCAGGGTGGGAAAACCGTTTTCCCACGAGTAGGTTTTGGTTTCACCCTTGAGGTTGACGAGACTCAGCGCCGCCAGATCGCAGTTATCCTCAGGCCGGGTCCCGGGTTCGCTGAGAAAGATGGTTTCCTGGTCGACCCGGTGCACGGGATCCGGCCACCACCCGGTCACGTCGCGGCTGCAGACGCCGTCCGGATAAATATAGTAGAATTCGTCGCCATAGTGTCCTTGCCCGGCAACTTCGTCATAATCGGCGAAACGATAGGCGGCATCGACCATGGCATAGCGCCAATGGATCACGACCCGGGCGTCGGTGTTCTCGATGATTCTGACGTTGGAAAACCGGCACTCGACGTCCGACATGTGTTCGCAGCAGCCGACCGCGCCCTTCCCGTTGCGGCGGAGCAATTCCTCCGGCCAGACCCCGGTTTCGAGGCTTTGGTCGGCCATCCATTTGCCATTCTCGCTGACCCAGCAAGGCGAGAATCGTGTGCCACGCCAGAATACCATTTGCACCGGCATTTCGTCGAACTTGACGACGATGTCCGGGTTTCCGGCCGTTTGCCACAAGGCGTCCCATTGTTCGTAGAAGCTCAGTCGGGTGGGGTAGGCTCCGAAACGCCGGCTGCCTTTGGCCACATCCGGAAACTTCCGGGGAGGGATGTTCGGTGCGCCGGGTGGCGTGACGGAGGCCTTGGATGCTTGGATTTCCGCTGCGGCCAGCGCGCGGTCGTGGATGGTCAACTCATCCAACAATCCGTCGAGCGACCACCAGGAAGGGAACTTCGCCCAGTCTCTAACCAGGTGTGCCGGAACCATTTTATCGTGGTTGCGGCCGATGAAGAGATCCACATCCCTGGCGAAACCGAGCGGCTTGTCTAACTGAAAAGCGCCGGCGGCCTGACCGTCCACAAACAACCGCACGCCAAAGCCGGGGTCATAGGTGACGGCCAGATGATGCCAGGTTTTCATCTCCAATACCTTTGAGGAAATGCAGCTTGTCCAGCGGTTGTCCGCAGCCAGTTGCAGTCCGAAATGTCCCGTGCTGTCGATGCCGAATGAATAGCCGCGCGTTTCAGCATCCCGCTGGGCGAGCAGCGGTGTCCAATTCCACGGGTAAGCGGCCAATGCCACCCACCCTTGAAAGGTGAAGCCCTTTTCCAGATCGGGAACCTTGTCCGCCTTGCGCCGCACCAAGGTGGTGAATCCGTCAAACCTCAGGCAGCCGCCGCGCACGCCTTCGGCCATGAACTTGGAATTCCCCTCAATGGTGTCCGTCACGCCGCTCGCCGCATCCACTGACGTCGGGCCGTCGAATTTCCACCACGCCACGGGACACGCCGCCGCTGATGCCTGCACGACCATGCCTAGCAAAAACATGCCGGCGACCCGCCAGACCGCCTCCGGGCGGACTACTTTCCTCAGCAAACAACTCATGTCAGGGTGCATCGCGGGGAAGCATGATCATTTAATTTCAAATTTCAAATTTCAAATTCGAGATTTGAAATTTGAAATTTGAAATCCATCAGCGCTGGCCGCCGCTCGAAGTAACAACCCCTTTTCCCCCGCCCTTCGGTCCCCACATGAGATTTCTCAGCGGCCATCATCCCAAAAGAAATTTATCTTCCTCATTATTTTTTTGCTATGACCCTTACGTTGCCATCACGGGCGGCGGCACGCCGTACCGTGCATGGGCTGGTTGGACACTCCTTGGGCTACTGGGGTTCAATAACTACTACATTTTTTCTACGGGACGCGGGCGTAACTTTCATGTCAACAAGCTTTCCATTTCTCACACGGCCTTCGATCACAGTTGTTTTCGGGGCGTGTAGCTTGAAGGAGACATCCCAATTCCTTGGCCAGGCCGGCAGGAGGAATATCTTGTCACCCTCGGTCTGCAGCAGCATCGACTGAAACGCCTTCATCATCACGCCGCCGTGGTCCTGATCCGGGACCCAGTCAAAGTTAGGACCCCAGAACGCCGGGAACCGCGAACCCTTGTCGCTGTTGCGGGCCCGCTCGACGAGACCGCGGCGAGCCTCATCGGTGAGCCCAAGGTACGCCGCAAAGATATCATCCTGCCACCAGCCGGAATTGCCCCTGTCCCACCTGTGCTTCATCGCATTGACGCCGAGCACGCGGTTCTCCTTTTCAAACGAGCAGAGCCGGAACGGGAACACCGCGTAGAGCTCCGGGTTTTCAAAGTTGTTCTTTTTGTCAAATTTGCCGGCTGGCGCCAGTGCCCTGCCGGACGGCGTATCGCGCACCGGCAACGGCGGCAGCTTCGCGAGGATACTTGTCCAGTATTCGCGAGACTCCTTTGGTGTCACGGAGTCCGGCAGGGCAAGCAGGCGCTCCGTGATGGCCCGCAGGCCGGCCACCTCCGGCATCGGGTCCGTGCAATCCCACCAGGTTTCAAGCGCTTGCGAGGGGTGCATTACCAGTTGCCCTGCGGTATTGGTCTTGTAGTAATTCTCAAAGAACCGCATCACGGCGCTGGCGGCCGGCATGATGCGCTTCTGAAGCAGCGCCTCGTCGCCTGTGTAGTCATAAGCCTCGAGCATCATCCACACCAGCTCCGGACCCGCAACCCACTCCCACTTGTGCCAACCGCTGGCCTGCAGCTTGTCCTCCCGCTGCTCAACCGGCGTCCATCCATAGGTCTCGAGGAACACGTCGCCCCAGAACTGTATGCATTCCACATAATAGGCGGCCTCGTCATGCCCGAAGTATTTCTTCGTCCGGTATTTGTTCAGGGGGAGGTTCTGGTCAACATACATCCGCCAGAGCGGCTCCATCATCTCGAAATCACCGTTGGCGCACATGCTGATGTAAGGCAGCCTCGTGTTCTGCCACCAGTAGCCGGGCCCCCATTGCCTGTAGTCCGCATTACCGGGCCGACCGGCTGCAGGCACGGTGAAGATCGAGCCGTTGAACTTGATCGGGTACGCGCCGCGGCCCGCGCAGGCTGTGATGAACCGCTGCAGCGCGAACATCTGGCTGAGGTAGGCCGCATCATCCTGACTGTCGCCCCGCGCTTCCGTCTTGATGACCTCCTTGCCGTTCACGCTCACTCTCCACCCCGTGACGGCAGCGTCCACTCTTACCTTCGACCATTCGCCAGCCGCAATGGCATCCTTCACGGAATAGGCGGCCGGGCCAACGATCAGCCGCAAGGTGTTCCCGGGCAGGAGATCAACCAGGAAGCCATCGGATCCGCCCGGCGTGGTCTTGTCGAATATCCGCCCCGTCGCCCCCGCCGCTGGATTGACCTCGACTTCCATGGTGAACGGCCCGGCCACATCCGCCGGAAGAACGGGGTTCCGCGTCTCCCCTGCAAGCTTGTTGCCACCATGCTGGTCGACGCCCACCCTGAGCGGGAGGGAGTTGAGGGGAGCGGGCGCAGGCGGGACCGGCGACGTCGCGTTGATCCAGCTCCTGTTCCAGAATTCCCGCCACCACGCCCCATGTTCATTCTTGCGGGACTGGAACGATTCCCTCCCTGTCGAGTCGGCCAGGGCGCTTATCGCCTTCAGCCATTCCTCCGCGGACGAAGGATGCTTTGTCAGGACATGGATATCGAACCGGTGCTCCGTTCCTTCCGCTGACTGGAGGTGTGTATCATCAATACGCTTCGGATTGGCCGCCGTTACCAGGGCGCCAAAGGTCCGGTGAAGCAGGGGATCGGCGCGCTTGTAGTCCTGCATCCCCTGGATGCGGGAATGCTGTTCAGGCCCGACCGATTTGATGTTCCGGTGGTACCAGCCGATGCGGTCCTGGAGCCCCGCCAGGATAGTATCCGGCTCCACGACGGTCGGTTTGTATTCCTGCGGGGGAGCCTGGTTCATGACATCGCTGCATTCCAGGCTGGGAAGGGTCTCCTGCCTGGTGCGCCACAACTCGATGGTGGCCGTGGCGGTGGTCTTCCGCTTGCCTGTCACTTCAACATGAATCACGGGATGATTGGCATCAACCCAGAGGCTCAGTTCGGTCCCGTCGCCATACGACACCTTCATTGTGCCGTCAGCGAGTGAAAGCTCCTGCCGGAACGGGGTAATCACCGGCTTCGGGTCCAGGGAAACCCGGATCTTGCCCACTTTCGCCAGGCGGGCATTATCCTCCCAGCTGTCGGTCTTCCCGATGTAGAACTGGAGCTCGCCGGATTGCTCAACCCAGGCATTGAGGCTGATGTCGCCGTTCCCCAGCGGCATGGATCCGTGGCAGTCCTTGCTGGGCGAATCCCAGATGACGTTGTATGGGTTCACGGGGTCCTTATCGGAAAGGTTGATCGTGAAATCACCCGTTTGTGCCGGGTCGTCACCACTCATGGGGACTTCGGCTTGCAGCGCGGCTAGCGGTGCCAACAGCAAAGCAGCTAGTGTGAAGAATGTGTGTATTCCTTTATTTATGTGTTTCATTTGACGGTATTGATGAGCGGGGATTGGAATTGATAGCTTCCCGACCCCACCGCATACACGGCGGTGTTGTTTTCCATGCACAGGAATTTCACCCCTTCGACGTTGCTCAGGGCAGGCGCCCTCGCCTCACCGATCTTACCCCCGGATTCGGTGACCCCTGCGGCATCCTTGGCCGGAACAAATATGGTCGCCGTGGTGTTAGGAGGAACAGTCACTTCCATCGTCAATCTACCCGCCTCAAGTTTCCAGTTACTGACGATGCGGCCATAAGGTGAGTCGTGATGGGCCTTCACCCATGTCAAGTCACCGACCATGTTAGGTTTGATGATGATCTGCTTGAACCCGGGCACCGCGGGATCGGGCATGATGCCCCCGAGCCCCTGGTAAAACCAGTTGTCGGGCGAGGTGAAGCAGGAATGGATATGAGACCAGTGTCCATTCCACTGTTCCCAAAGCGTCGTTGCGCCCTGCTCCAGCATGTACCCCCACCCCGGGTGCGCGGTCTGGTTGAACATGGTGAAGACCAAGTCACTCCGGCCAGTCCCGCGGAGGTATTCCATCATGAAATAGGTGCCGAGCATGCCGGTATCGAGATGCCCCTGGTTCTTGACGAGGATGTTCTGCTCGAGCTTCTTGAGCATGGCGGCGCGCTCCGGCTCAGGAACCACGCCGGTCATCAGCGGCATGACATAGTAGGCCTGCTCATCAATGACGTAGTGCCCGGCGGCTTTATCATAGAACGCGGCATGGACAGCCGGACGAATGACCGCCAGACGTGACTGGCAGCGTTCAACCTCGTCCTTCTTGCCAAGTGCCTCCGCCATCCGCATCAGGAGATCCATCTGGTAGATTCGGTAGCAGTTATTGAACAGCTCGGCTGCCTGCGGCCCCGGCCAGTTATCGGTGTCCATGCCACGGTTGGGCGGCACCCAGTCGCCGATGAAATCCCACTGCCCGCCGTATTTCCTGAGAATGTTGTCTTTGCAGCGCGCCTCCAGGTGATCCACATAGCGGCGGATGGCGTCGAAGTTCTCCTCCAGCACACGCCGGTCGCCATAGTAGAGATAGTGACGCCAGGTGGTAGCCGCCAACAGGCCGGGCCAACCGGGTCCGCCACCGCCGGCACCGAAAGGGGCCATGTGCGGCAGTCCGCCGTCCGCCCCCAGCCGCAGACGCCAGTCGCAGAGCCACTTGCGGTAATAGCCGTAGGCATTAAAGCTGGTCATGAAACCTTCTGTAGCGACCTGCCCGTCGCCATACCCCATGCGCTCGCGGTGCGGACAGTCGACATAATAGCCACCGAGATTGAGGCTGCGCTGGGTCCACTGGTTCACTCTGGAAATGCGGTTGAACAATTCATTGGAACACTCGAAGGCACCGGCGGACTCAAGGTCGCTTTCCACCAGCATGGCCACCGCGTCCTCCTTGGCCGGAGGGGAGGGGAGTCCTTCCACAACGACATAGCGAAAGCCGGCGTAGTTGAACTTGTGCTGGAAGACCTCGCCCGATTTTCCGGTGGGGATGAACTCGCTGACCTGATTGAAGTGCTGGTAGGTACCGTTGGGTAGCTTTTTATCCGCAAAGGTCATCCGCACCATGGCGCGCTTCGGTTGCGCCGGCATCTTGAGGCGTAGCCAGCCGGTGAGGGCTGTACCGAAATCAATCTCCAGCTTACCGCCGCCGATGTCGGTCACAGCCACAGCCGGAATCTCCTTTCCAATCCGGTTCAGCGGCGCCTGCTGGGCCACCGCCTCGCCTTTAGGGGCGCTGGTTTCGACCGCGTTCGTCCATGAACTGTCATCGAACGTTTCCCGGTTCCAATCAGGGACGTTGGCGTTCGCATCCACCCGTTCGCCGCCGAAGTTGTTCCATTCCCGTCCCCCGATCCACCGGTAGTGGCTCACGCGCGCTTTCCACGACGCATCTGTTCCCAGGAACCAAGGCTTCCCGTCAACGTCCGCCCGCAGTTCCGCGCGCACGAGCGGCACGCCGCCGGCCCAGCCGCGGCCTAGCCAGAGACCGATGGCATTGCGTCCCTTCTTCAGGAGCGGCGTGACGTCGTAGGTATTGTAAAACACCTGCAGGTTGTGATCGGAAACCGCCGGGGTAAGGACGTCAGTGCCAACCTTTTGTCCGTTGACATACAGTTCCGCATAGCCGGCGATGTTCACGCAGACGGAGGCCCGCACCGGCACGGCGGAGAGTTCAAACGTCTTCCGAAACCAAGGCGCAACAGTCACGTCGTTTTCTTGGCTTCGGATCCATTTCGCACTCCAGCTTGTCACGCCGGAGCTTCCGGGCGAAGGCGGGTCTTCCGGCTTGAGCATCCCCATGGTCCAATACGCCGGCCCTGACCATTCGCCGCGATCCCCATTCCTTCCGACCTCCGACCTCTGACCTCTGACCTCTGTTCTCGAAGTCCACACACGCACTTTCCAGAAGCACCGCATCTGCGACTCCAGCGGCTTGCCTGCATACTCGACGTGAATGCTCTGGTCACTCTCCACCTTGCCACTGTCCCACAGGTCACCCTTGTCTTTGGCCAGCAACTCTGGGGTCGAAGCCACCAGGATTTGATACGCTGTCTGCTTCCGTCCTCTGTCCTCTGTCTTCTGTCCTCCGTCTTCCATCACCCAGCTCAACTGCGGCTTCTCCACATCAATGCCAAGCGGGTTGTTCTGGTATTCGCAACGGAGGTTTGCCGCGTCGGCGGCATGCAGCGCAGCCAGCGGTGCCAATAGCAAAGCGGCGAGGAGTGCGGGAGTACGTTTCATGAGGTTAGTCATTGGTTTGTTTGGTTGTAGAATCCGCGGCTTGAATCGTCACCGGACCGAGGAGCCCGGAAGGCAAAGGTGCCGATGGCGCCCCAACATTGGTGCGGGTTCGTCGCTGTTCTACAGGCAATTTGCCATCGCCGACGAGTCTATTAGGCCACAGGTTAACCACTTCAATCTCCAGAGCGTTATCGCCGGGCTTGACGGCCCCGGTGATCTCCACCCGCCACGGCGCACACCAGACGACGCCGAGGTCTTTGCCATTGAGCTTCACCCTGGCCGTCTCCTTGACCGTGCCGAGGTCCACATGGATTTTGGATTTTGAATTTTGAATTTTGGATGGATCAGCAAGCGCAAAGGCTTTTCGATAGACCGCCGTGCCGCTGAAATATTTAACAGCCGTCTCGGGGCGTTGGCTCCAGTCTTCGAGCTTGTCAAAAGTCATGAGACCATTGGCCGGATCGCCACTCAGTCCATTGGTCGGATAAAACCACTGCGGATCGAACTGGACTGTCCAAGGTCCTGTGATCTCCTGCATCGTTTCCAGTTTCAGGAAATTCGCCGGACGGACGGCCCGGCGGTCCGTCCCTACCAAAGCCTTCCTGAAAACGATGAACATGGATCCATCGGGCTCGAATTCGAGCGGCACGGTGGTGCAGCCGTCCTTCGACTCGAAAACAGGCAGATCGCGGCGTTGACCGCTCACCGGATCCCACAACTCCGGTTGCTTGCCGTTCACACGGAAGGTGGCCTCGACGGCTTCGGGCTTGGAGTTGCGATTGGCCAGAAAATAGATCTCCGCCCCATCAGCAGAGCGGTGAATGAAGTCGATAAAAGCAGTGCCGGTGTGTGTGAAATCCGGCGACACGCCATCGGTCTTGAAAATCTCGCCCAACGTCTTACCCCAGAACACACGGCCTTTGCCGTAGGTGCTCCGCTTGGTCTTCTGTCCATCGCACGCACCCCAGACCTCGGCTGCGATCTTCTTCACCTCGGCATCGCAGCGGGGATAATCCTTCAGACCCGGATCGGATTCCGGTCGCGGCCCGACAATGGTCGCTCCGGCTTTAACCAGGTCGCTGATCTTTCTAACGACCTCAACGGGCATACGCTTGGATTCCGGCAGAACCAGCACCCGGTAGCTGATGCCATCCGGAAGCACAATCCTGCCATCCTTCACCGACAGTCGTGTCAGCAGGACCTCGGCATTGCAGACATCGTAGTCATATCCCTTGCCGAGTCCGGGCTGTTCAATCTGCTTCGGGCCCACGAGATTCGGCGCCCAGTCGCCGTTGTAGTAGAGCACATCCGCCACGAACAAACCGGACTGCAGCATCGTCTGACAGCGGTTGATGTAGCTGAGCCACGGACCAGCGGTCTGATTCCACCAGGTCACATTCGGATTGAAATGCGTGCCCGCGCCATACTCAAGGCCGGGCTTGCCTTCCGAAGGCTTCTGGCAGGTCATGGTGTGAAAGACCATCTGGTTGATTCCTTCACAGAATGCGCGGTCCACCGTCGGCTTGAAGTGTGACGGCGCTTTTCCCCAACGCGCGCCTTCTCTGGCGTCAGTCAGTGCTTCAGCCGCGACAAAACGCTTGCCGTAGATATGGGCGGCAGTCGCAGGCATCTTGGCCACCTTGTTCTGATTGTTCTCCACAAAGGTGCCGTCCTGCCAGAACTCGCCTTGCGGGAATTCCGTTCGCCCGAGGTTCTTGAGTCCATCCATGCAGATCGTTCCCGACCAACTCGGGCCTGCGGACTCGCAGCGAGTCACCATGTTGTGCGCTTTGGAAAGTTCCGACAGGCGGCCATAATGTTCATCGGCCATGCAATCGGCCACCGTCTTGCGGTAGTCGTGCAGGAAGCGTTCGGAAATTTCGGCACTGCCGACGATCCAACCCTTGAAGACAGGAAGATAGGGGGTCGGATCATAACCGCGGTAACGCTTGAAATGCTTGAGCATGTTCGCGGTCCAGTTCGGATAACCGGCTTCAAAGCTGTCTTCGCAGAAACCACGCAGAGTCTTTCCGGCCAGTGGACCGGCATCCTTGATGAGCACCTTGGCCACCTTTTCGAACATGATATCGACCCCGGCACGATCGAAATAATCGTTTTCCAGTCCACCCTGCCCGAGCATCGGCACGCTGAGCTGGTGGCCGGTCATCCGGTGCCCTGTTCTAACGATCATCCACTCCCCTTCGGGCACATCCCAATCCAGCGTGCCGTCTGGCTTCATGCGCTCTGTTAGGCTTGCGACATCTTCCGCGCGCAGTGCTTGATCTTCTGGCGTGGCTGTCCATGGCGCGAGCGTCTGCGACATTACCGTGGACGATGCAATGAAGCAGTTGGCATCGAGGCGATTGCTCTTGGCCGGGAGATCGGCGCGGGTCGCAGGGCGCGTTCCCTTCGGCGTGCGGAAAGCGACGACCGCCGTGTCGCGGTAATCGACCTGCTCGAAAGTAAGACCCATGCTGTGCCTGACCGCAAGCTGCGGCCTGGAATCATAGCCGTCCTTGACTCCCGGCAGCGGGAGCTTGCCGGAATATTTCCGAGGTCCTTTCACACTCGTTTCCGATTGCAGGAACCAACGGCAGGCTTTATCGGGGGTGACCCAAGGACCGCCCATATTCCATCCGGGCGCAATGTTGACATCCACCTTGATCCCAACACGGTTGGCTTCGTTGAGTGCGAATTTGAAAAGCTCACGCCATTCATCTGACAAGAACGCCGGTCCACGAACATCATTCGGACCGCACCAGTTGCCGCTGCAGACTAACAGCACTGAGCCGATCCCCTTGGCGGAAAACTCCTCCATGTCCCGCGTAATCGCCTCACGATCGACATTCGCGTTGAGCCACCACCAATAGCCGGACGGCTTTGCAGCGTCCGGCGGATTGACAAAATTCTTTTCCAGGTCGCCAGCGGCCAACACACCGCTGCCGAGCGCCAACAAACCAACCGCCATAAGTATCCTATTCAACATGTTCATCTCCCTTGTTATTTCATTTAAGCATGGATTCAAAATGATAGGTTCCCGAGCCGACCGCATACACGGCGGCACCATTTTCCATGCGGAGGAACTTCACACCAACAGCTTTGGTGGCGGGCTTGCCGGACTCGGTGATGCTGGCGGCGTCTTTGGCGGGCACATAGATCGTCGCTGTCGAGTTTGGCGGGATCGTGACATCCATCGTGAGTTTTTCGCCCTCGCGTTTCCAGTGGCTGACGATGCGGCCGTAGGGAGAATCGTAGTGTGCTTTCACCCATGTCAGGTCGCCGACCACGGCGGGTTTGATGATGAATTTCTTCCAACCCGGTGCGGCTGGGTCCGCCTGGATGCCGGCCAGTCCGGCGTAGAACCATTCGGTGATGTGGCCGAGCATGAAGTGGTTGTGGGAGGATCCGGCTAAGGCGTCCCAAGCCTCGGTCAATGCGGTCGCGCCTTTCTTGAGTTGATAACCGTAGCCGGGTTTCTCCGACTGGTTGGTCATGGCGTGGATGACATCCGAGCGTCCGCCTTCGTAGAGCGCGCGGAGCAGGTAGTGGAATCCGACATCGCCGGCGGTGAGACCTTTCGCCTCGATATCCTTGACGATGGCATCGAGCGCGCGTTGCCGCATGTGCGGTTCGGCTATCCCCATCACCAGCGGCACGGCATTGGCGCATTGGGAACCTGTGGAATAAATCCCCGCTTCCTCGTTCCAGAAATTCCTGTTGAACGCCTCACGGATCTTGGCGGCCAGCGCGCCATATTTTTCCGCGTCTTCGGTTTTTCCGAGCAGGGCCGCGGTCCGGGATATAATGTCCGCGCAGCGGAAGAAGTAGGCGGTGGCGGTGACTTTCATCGGGGTCAATTGCGAGAAGCCCGGCTTTTTGGGGCCGATGTCATACCAATCGCCGAGGCCGTGCGAGACGATCAGATCCTGCGACTTCAACGCGAGGTAATCGCAGTAGCGCTTCATCCGGTCGAAGTAGGTGGCCAACAGGGAAATGTCTCCGGTGGTTTCGTATTGCTGCCATGGCACGATAACGAACGACGAGCCCCACTCCGGCGAATCGCGGAAGCCGCCCTTGAAAACCGTGTATTCCGGAGCGATGTCCGGCACGAGGCCGTTGTCGAGCTGGGCCTGGGCCATGTCGCCCATGCCCTTGACGTACATCGCGGCCATGTCCCACTCGTAGCGGAGCGCGTAGCCGTGGAGGTGGTATTGCTCGAGCCATCCGAGTTTCTCCCGATGCGGGCAGTCCGTGATCACGCTCATCAGGTTGCTGCGCTGCGCCCAGCGGATGAGGGTGCGGATGCGGTTGAACAATTCGTTCGAGCACTCGAAGTCGCCGGCGGGCTTCGCCTTGCTGTGCACGACCACGCTTTCCAGCTCTGTGATCTCCGGCAAAGGCTTGCCTTCGGGCGTGCTCAGCTCGACCTGCAGGTAACGTCCGCCGCGGTAGAAGAACTGGGGAAACCATGTCTCGCCCGTGGATTCGCCTTTGAGGGTGTAGGTATAGAACGAATTGCCGCGGCACATCGGATCGTAAATCCGCCCGTCTTCGCCGAGCAGTTCGGCGGGAATCATTTTCACCGACGCACCGGCCACTCCTTTCACTTTCAGGCGGGGCATGAACGAGGCGTTCTGCCCGAAGTCGCAGACCCAGAGGTTGGGGCTGATCTTGTTCACCTTCACGGCCTTCAGTGTTTCGATCGCGCCAATGGGAGCGGCAGCCTGGGACAGTCCGGTCAGCGCCCCGCCCGGGCCGTTGGTGAATGTGACTGGCGTCCAGGTGCTGGCGTCATCGAGCCGTTTTTCGAGGCGTGCGTCGTAGTCTTCGCCGCCGAACACGCAGGAGAAGGTGATCGGACCGTTGGCGGTTGTCCACGATTCATCGCTGAGGATCGTTTGTTCGGTGCCGTCGTCAAAGCGGACGCGCATCTGCAAGGTCAGCATCGGTTGCCCGAACGACCCGGTCAGCTTGACGTAGCGTCCGCCGGTGACATTGAAGAAGCCGTTGCCGAGCATCACCCGCAGCTCGTTCTTTCCGTTCCGCAGTTGATCCGTCAGGTCGAAGGTGTCGTAGAGGCAGGTTTTGCGGTAACCCGACCAACCCGGCGCGAGCAGGTCGTCGCCGACCTTCGTGCCATTGAGGAACAGCTCGTGGTGTCCCAGGCCGCAAATGCTCAGCACCGCTTCGGCGACTTTCTTTTCGAGAATGAGGTCACGCTTGAAGACCGGCAGGCTTGGCGGCGTGCTGCCGATGCCCTTGGCGGTGGTCGCACCGTATTCCCCGGCGATCCATTTCCCCTGCCAGGGCTTGCCAAGCACGCCGGTCACGAATCGGCCGCGCGGGCTCCAATCCCCGGCCACACCCTTCTCGTCCCAAATCCGAACGCGCCAGTCGTAGCGTGTCTGGGATTTCAACTCCGGACCGGCATACTCCACCGCCACCGACTGGTCGGACGCGACCTTGCCCGAATCCCAGACGCCATCGACGACGATCTGATAGGCCGTCTGCTTGATGCCGCGCTGTTTACTGATCACTGATGGCTGATCACTGATCACTATCTTCCAGCTCAGCCGCGGCTTCGCCACATCGATGCCGAGCGGATTTTCCAAATACTCGCAGCGGAGGTTTTTCACCTCGACGGCGTGGATAACGGCCAGCGGTGCCAATAGCAAAGCGGCGAGGGTGAAGGTTGTGAGTTTGTTCATGTGTGTATTCAATTTCCTTTCAAATTACTTCAGCCTCTGCTGTGACTAAGGGCCGTAGCGAAACATTCAACAATTGATCTCATGCAGCTTAGGTTCTTCCGACGTCGCCAGATTGAACGCTAACAACAATCCCGAAAATAGCAAGTTACAGTTTTGCATTTATTCTCCTGTCTTTTCTTCCTTCACCTTAATTCCAGCAGAAAACTCGCCGGCGCAAAGGCGTTCAGATTCACGCTAAATCTGCCGAACGATATGCGCTCTGGTTTGCCCGTCGGCTCACCGCGCAAATTCACAGGCGTCATCTTCGACACTTTCATCCCTTTCGGCAGTTTGACTGTGACCTTCCCCGAAACGCCAGCCAGCTCCCACAGCCGCAGTATCGTTTTGTTTTTGCTGTCCGGATCCGCGCCGAAGGCGGTCACGAGCACTCCGCGGCGCGAAACGGATAAGCCCTCGCGAGTGGGCGGGAGCGGATGCGGCGGGATGGTGGTTGTGTCGGCGGCTGCGGCAAGGAGCGGGTAGCGGGCTTCGAGCGACGGCGTGATCAGGGCTGCCTCGTCCCCGGCGTGGTCCACCGCCCAGATGCGGACGCGCGAGGTCCAGGTGCCACCGTTCCAAAGCCTGAAATTGGTGTTCCACTGGTTGTTGAACAGGTTGAGGAAGGCAACCGGCTTGCGCTGAAACTCCTCCTTGGCAGATTGCCAGCATCCCGGCCTGCCGAGGCTCACGACCGGATGATCGAGCGGGCACAGGCCGACTCCGTTGCCCTGTGGATCGGTCAGGGTCAGCCCGGTGTTCAGGGCGAACAGGTCGCGGTTGGAGCTGG
Source organism: Verrucomicrobiales bacterium (assembly GCA_041306405.1). Lineage (GTDB taxonomy): Bacteria > Verrucomicrobiota > Verrucomicrobiia > Verrucomicrobiales > Akkermansiaceae > Luteolibacter. The sequence continues at coordinate 15,444 of JBFZFJ010000085.1, forward strand.
GCACGATGTCATTGGCCGGGTCAATGATCGAACCGAGCCGCCCGAGCCGGAACCGCGGAGCGTCAACCTTGAACGGGAGACAGAGCCAGCCCGCCTCGGGCCAGGAATCCAACGGCTTGTCGTGAAGGGTGATTTCCAGATCGGCGTAGCTTTGGCCACGATACAGGATCAACCGCGTGGTGATGGCAGGCAGATTCGTCGCGGCCGCGCTCTCCATCACGGCGGTGATCGCGCTCGGGCTGGTCTCGAAGCGGAGTTTGAAATCGCGTGGCGAGGCGGCGCGGTACGGAACATTCTCCGGCAGGCCCCGCTTCTCGAACGCCCGCGTTCTGTCCTGTTCCTTCAGGTACGAGCGGATATACATGAGGCTCTTTTCGTATGCCGCCGCGATGCTGGCCGAGGCGTCGGCAACCGGCTGGTTCCAGGCGCGCAATTCGGTGTTGAGGCATTCGGTCGCGGCGATCAGCGGACGAATGTTGCGTGCAATCTTCATTCCTGCCGGATCCGACATCGGCCCGTGAATCCACGTGTCCGGCGAGTCGGCGCGGACGACCGGAAGGTCCGGCTTCTCGGCAAGGATCGCCTCGCCGAAATCCGAGAGCCGGCCGATGCGGACTTTCACTCCCGGCATTTTGTCCGCGTATTGCTGCAGGATCTTCTTCACCTCTTCGGGTTTCGGCGGGCCTAGTGCCGCGTAAAATTTTATTTGTTGGTTAGTGAATTTTAAAATTGTACGATTTTGAGGATGTGTACAATTGGACAGGTGCCCGCCAAATTACACCGAATCAAGTTATCGAAATCCGAACGCCATG
>JBFZFJ010000086.1:0-8508 GCA_041306405.1 Verrucomicrobiales bacterium
GGGATGTCGATAGTTATCTGGCTTGCTTTGCCCAGCCCTCTTTTGTCTACGGCACCGCAGCTGACGAAAAGTGCCGCGGCTTATCCGAGATCCGGGCGCATGTGGAACGGGACTGGGCGCAATCAACCAGCGCATCGTTCACCTTGAGCGACCCGACAGTGGCTGTAGCGGGAAAGGCGGCTTGGGTTGCCGCCGACTGCCATTTCGATTTCCGCACCGCGGCAGGCGACTGCGCGGCGGCTGGGCGTGCCACCTTTGTGCTGGAGGAGTTCGACGGCGGGTGGCGCCTGCGCCACGCCCACTTCTCCCTGCCCGCCCTGACCGCAGAGGGCGAATCTTTCTGAAGCCAGCACACTGGATCACCAACAACCTGTTGTTTGTTTCGACCGTGAGCCATCCCCCCCAAGAACCCGCCGGCAAAATGTCAGCCAAGGTACTTTTTCTCGGCATCCTGGGGGTATCAGCAGTGACATGGCCGGTGATGAAGATCGGGGCTGACTCGTTTACTCCGCTCTGGTTCACCGCTCTGCGTCTGGGTATCGCGACCGCAGCTCTCTTCATCCTGCTCACCGCGATGCGCGCCGTGGCTCTGCCGAAAAAGGGCGACCTTAAAGCCATCCTCATCATCGGCGGATTCCAGATGGCCTTGTTTCTTCTCTTCGCCCATGTCGGCATTGAGCACCTTCACGCCAGCCAAGCGAGCATCCTTTGCTATGCCACATCGCTTTTCGTTGTTCCTCTCAGCTTTATTGTCTTCGGGGAAAGGCCTACACGCAGGGGTTTGCTCGGTGTAACCCTGTGCCTCGGCGGCGTCCTGCTGCTTTTCAGCCCGTGGAATTACGACTGGCACCACCGCACTGCGTGGACGGCGAGTGGACTTCTGTTGCTCAGCGCCGCCTGCTGGTCTGTCGCCATACTCTACATGCGGCACGGGCGCTGGCACAGCCCGCTACTCACTCTGCAGCTCTGGCAGGCTGGCTTCGCCACAGTGATCTGTGTGGCGATAGCATTGCTCGTCGAAGGACTTCCGCGCTTCGAACAGACCCCGAAGGCATGGGGCGTCTTACTGTTCACCGGGGTGGTCTCCGGTGCATTCGGACAGTGGTCGATGAATCGCATCCAGCGGGACGTGCACCCGGTTACGGTGTCCTCCGCTTACCTCCTTATTCCTCTGGCCACCCTCGTGCTCTGTTTCTTTGCCCTCGGGGAGCAACTGACCGGGGCAAAGGTTACCGCCATGATCCTCATCGCAGCCGGATCGGCGCTGTGCATCGCACCGCGTCGAACATGACGAAATAGTGAACCGGACGACGGTGGAAGCAGAGCGCAACCAAACACTCACCCACCTTTTTCAGGTGGCGACCCATCTTGCCCAGAGCCCGGACGAGCTGCCGTTCGCCGTGCTCTGCAATGTCTGGCCTCGGCTCACCGGGAACAATAAAGTGAATTCGTGGAATATGTCCTTGCCCGTCATAAAGTCGGCGATTTTGACCGCTGGAAGGCGATTTACGACCGCGATGCCGAAGTCCGCCGTCAAGCCGGACTCAACGAGGTCTTCGTTCTGCGGAATTCGTCCGATCCGCGAGAAGTCTTTGTCCTCGCGAGCGTCGATGATCCCATCTGCTGTCAACCGTTTCGGCATTACATGGCAAACCTCGGCAAGGTGCGTGTCCCCGTTTGCGCCCAAGTCCCATTGAGGTTCTCGCCTGCTGGCACTTGCAGTGATGCGCACGACGCAAGCGAGATAACGAGAGCGATCGCTCCGCTGGCAGAGACCGAAAGTTTCACAAGCGACAGCAGGATCCGACTCTGGATTTGGGGATGATTCAAAAGGAACTCCATGAATTTTCTTGTGGGAACTTGACGTTCGCAATCCGGAAACAAGATGAATACCTGCGGCTAATCAATATTTCCGGATCCGCAACATCGCGGAACGTGGTCCGTCCGAGTCCGCCGATCGGGCATTGTTTTTTTAATCAATCCCGCACCGATGCCAGCAAGGCTTTGACCTCGCGATGCAGGGAGTCACACTCAACCTTGCGGTTAGATTCAGGCACACGCGGCGTCCCGAACGCCACCACCGCCTCGAACGAACCGATAGCCATCATATTCCAAAGGTGCTGCGGCAATTTCATGTCTGCCCAGAACGCGATATCTCGCTCCACCAGCGCCGGGGCGGGCACGTGGTAGTGCAAGGCAGTCGGAACGGTCATACCCCCGCTGGCGGTCGCCGCCTCGAGCAGCGAACTGCGGAAGGGCAATACTTCCGAACCACCGGAGCTTGTGCCCTCGGGAAAAAGAACCAGCGGATGCCCCTCGCGCAACACATCCGCAAGGGTTTCGACTTGTTTGCGGGAATCCATGGGGACCTTACGCCTCACGAAAACTGTCCCGGCCATGCGCGCGAGTAGTCCGAAAACAGGCCAACGCTCCACGTCGCTTTTGGCCACAAAAACACACGGGCAAACCGATCCAAGAACAAGAATATCGACATAACCGAGGTGGTTCGCCACCACGAGTCCGGCACGCGGAATCTGTCCGTGAACCCGCACCCTGCATCCCAGCAGTCGCAGAAACCGACGGCTCATCCACTGCATCCACACCACTCGTTTGGAGCGATCGCCGGATGCCGATCTTACTCCCACGGCCAAACCGCTCACCACGACCCACGCAAACATCAATGCCCGCCCCAGAACGATTAAAGTTTTCACGCCGCCTTGGTGTTGTCCAAAAACCGCCCCGCTGAGGGTGTGGACCCCAGACAATCCAGCATGGTGAGAAAGACGATCGTTCCGAATTCCCTGTCCAATGCCGGCGGGGCGCAAATACGGGCGCCGACCCCCAAGTAGGCAGCCAACAGGCGTGGGACCGACGGGCAGTGAGCGAGCGGTTCCGCGGAAGGCATCGCGTAAGCAGGTCTTGGTACAGTGAGCCACTCGGGGGAGGCCACTTGGTTCTCGCGTTCGAACCGGCGATACATCGCCCAGGCGAGGGCGGGATCTTGGGAACTGACCGAACTGCACCCCACTAGATACCGGCACTTATGGGCTGTTGCATAGTCCACGATGCCTCGCCACAGCAATCCAATCACCGCAAAACTCCGGTGGTCCTTGCGGACGCAGGCGCGGCCGAGCTCAAGAATGGAGGCTCGACGCTGCGCGTAGGGAGCAAACTCAAATTGCCTTTCGCTGTAATATCCATCGCACTCCAGAGCGCGGAGGCCGGTGCGCATCCGGTAGGTGCCGACCACATCGCCACTTTCCCTTTCGATCACCATGAGATGCTCGCAAGTCTCGTCAAACGCGTCGGCATCGAGACCCGTTGCAGCCGATGTCTCCAGGCCGATTCCCATTTCCAGATTGAAGACGGCATACCGCAAACGCTGTGCTGAACATATGTCTGCCGCACTGAGAGCAAATCGCACCTCATAACGGTGATTGGTCAGCAATGAAGGGAGCATCAAAAACGCCAACAATCCTGAAGCGGTCAAGAAGGGTCGATCAAAAAAAACACTCGCCCGTAACTCCTGCTCCCAGCACAGTGGAAAAATTATGAAATTCGCGCCCACACTCCTTCTGGCCTTGGTGACAACTCTCCTGCCGGTCTCTGCAAAAGACCTTCTCAACACAACTTGGACAGGTGCGGCCATCAAAGGCTACGACCCTGTGGCCTACTTCAGCGACAGCAAGGCCATCGAGGGCAAAACCGATTTCCAATCCATGCGTGACGGAGCCACCTATTATTTTGCCTCCAAAGAACACAAAGACCTCTTCGATGCGAATCCGGAAAAATATCTTCCCCAGTTCGGCGGGTATTGCGCTTACGGAGTCTCGATCAACAAGACGGTGAATATTGATCCGACTGCATTCCAAATCATCGACGGCAAACTCTACCTGCAATACAGCCAGGACATTTTGGCCAAGTTCAATCAAGACCCGTCCGGAAATCTGCAAAAAGCCCAAGCCAACTGGCCGAATCTGGTCGAGACCCAAGGAAAGTAGTCACATGACCGCACTCTCCAAGCCTGCCTCCGCGTTCTCATGGGTCTGCCGTCTCACGGCGGCCATCATTTTGCTCCAAACTCTCTTTTTCAAATTTACCGCAGCTCCCGAGTCCGTTTTCATTTTCTCCGAGGTTGGAAAGTTCGCGCACCTGCCATTCATGGAACCTTGGGGCCGCATCGGCACAGGAGTTGCCGAATTGATTGCCTCAATCCTTATCTTGGTTCCTGCCACAACTTGGCTGGGCGCCCTCCTTGCGCTGGGCATCATGGGCGGCGCGATTACCACCCACCTGTTCATTCTCGGAATCCAGGTTCAGGGCGACCACGGAACCCTCTTCTCACTCGCTGTGGCCGTCTCGGTATGTTCCTTGATTTTGCTGTTCCTGAACCGTCACAGCATACCTTTCATTGGAAAATGGCTGAAATAAGTGCGCTCGCAGAAATGCGTGACGCCGCTGTGGAAGTTCTCCTCAGGGGCGAGTCGATGCTCTCCTCTCTCAGCGCCGGAGACTACTCTGCCCAATCTACGGGGGCTTTTGGATCGCCCATCGGAGCCCACTATCGTCACACCCTTGATCACTTTCAAAACCTCCTGGAGACGTATGCCTCTGGCCTCGTTGACTACGATGACAGACGGCGCGACCCGATTTTGGAAGCCGATCCCGCAGCCGCACTCGCGAAATCCCGCCAACTTCGGTTGCTTCTCGACCAAATCAATCCCGACGAGATGCACGCTCTCGATGTCCTCTGCAAGGTATCTTACTCGGATACCATCCCCACCCGGGTTCCATCGAACCTCGCACGCGAACTCATGTTTTGCGTATCCCATGCGATCCACCACCACGCCATGATCGGCATGCAATGTGCCCAGCGTGGCATCGAACTGCCGGCTCAACTCGGAGTCGCCCCCTCGACAATCACTCATCGCGCCCGGACAACGTCAGCGAGCGAAAGGTGACTTCACTGCGGTCCCATCGCATCCCGCACTGGGAATTCTGGCCGTCGTGGCTTTTTTACACGCCCGTCGCAGCATGCTACGCTTTTCTGGCGGCCCGCTACGGCAGCGCCACCCTGCCGACTTGCGCAAATCCGGGCTTCTTCACCGGAGGTCTCATCGGCGAATCGAAATTCACGATTCTTGACGCCTTGCAACGCACCAGCCCCTCCCACACAGCCCGCACTTTCCTCATACCCTCCGGTGACGAACGGAGCGGCATTCTCGACCGCTTGGTCGCCGAGGGTGCGCTTGATTTTCCCTTCATTCTCAAGCCTGACATCGGGCAGCGCGGCAGCGGGTTCAAGGTAATCCACCAGCCATCCGATTATCGCGCCTACCTCGCGGCCATGTCCGCACCGGCTGTCGCCCAACCCTATGTGGCTGGTCCGCACGAAGCGGGGTTGTTCTACTACCGCTTCCCGGGCTCGCCGCGCGGGAGTCTCCTCGCCATCACCCATAAAATTTTCCCCCACCTCGAAGGGGACGGCCGTCGAAACCTCCAGGACTTGATCCTGGCCGATCCACGCGCGGCCGCCATCGCCCCCACTTATCTCCGCCGCCTCGCCAACCGACTCGCCGAAATCCCGGCACCGGGAGAAAAAATCCGTCTCGTCGAGGCTGGCAACCACATGCAGGGCTGCATCTTCCAGGACGGGATGGAGAGTTTGTGGAGTGAACGCCTGGAGGCCCGAGTGGATGAAATCTCGCAAGACATCGATGGATTTTTCATCGGACGCTATGATGTGCGCTACGCCAGCCCGGAAAAACTCAGGCGCGACGGGGAATTCACTATTCTTGAACTCAACGGCGCATCCTCCGAAGCCACCAGCGCCTACGACGCCTCGAAGTCCCTCGCCCGCTGTTACGCCTTGCTCTTCCGGCAATGGTCGCTCGTCTTCAAAATCTCGGCTGCCAACCGTGCGCTCGGGCATCAATCCTCCAGCGCCAAAACAATCCTCAAGGAACTCCGCCGCTACCGGTCACTGCAATCCACCCACCCCGCCGCCGACTGATGTGCTCTCTCTCGTTCCAACCCACCTCGCACGGTTTCTTGCTCGCAATGAACCGCGACGAGCAACGGGAACGCCCGCTCGCCCGACCACCAAGTGAACATCTCGTGGCAGGATGCCGCACCATTTACCCCAGCGAACCTGAAGGAGGCACCTGGATCGCAGGAAACGAACATGGTGTCGTTCTCGCTCTTCTCAACTGGTATGCGCTCCCTGCACCAGCCGGCAGCGGCAGTCCCAGCCGAGGCGCCATCATTCCCGCCCTCCTGGGATCGTCAACAGCAGGTGAAGCCGGGATCAGAATCGCTTCGCTAAGCATGAAAACTATCAAGCCTTACCGCTTGTTCACTTTCTCCGGCCATGAACGCCTCATTGTCGAATCGCGCTGGGATGGCGCGCGGCTAGAGGAGTTGTGCCATCCTTGGATCAAGCGGCATTCGTTCTCCTCCGGGTTCGATGAACTCCGAACCACCTCCATCCGCGCCGCGACCTGCGAACAGCACGTCGCACGAATCTCCACAAAAGAAGAACTTCTGGACCTGCACCGCTCCCATCATCCCGAGAAGGGTCCATTTTCCCTGTGCATGCACCGGGATGACGCGCAGACCGTGAGTTGCACCCTTCTCGAGTGGAATATAAACCAACTCTCGATCGACTATATCGATGGCCCGCCCTGCCTCGCGGCGAGTCGACATAATGCTACCCTGGAAACTGGAATTTCCTGAATACATTGACCAGAAGCGCTCCCAAGTGCTCTGGCCCCTCGTTTAAGCAAGAGGTGCTCCGAAAAATTGGAGCGGGCGAATTGATTGGTTAACAAGTATGCCCGTTATCATTTGAGGAGTTGGGGGTCAAAGTAAGATTCGAAGGTTTGCGTAAGGATGGCGGCGACGCGGGCGCCGCGACGGATTGGCTTGTGCAGGCTTTCCTGGATCAAACCGCCCGTGGCCGGCCCCTGTCGCACGGTCCCGACAAAAAGGCCGTCCTGACCACATCAAACGTGCTTTGTTTCCGGAAACAGGTAAAACCTGCCGGCGTGAACAAGCGTTTAAAGGTTGCTGTGCTGGGAACCGGCAACATCGGGACTGATCTCTTGATCAAGATTCTGCGGTCCCCCGTCTTGGAGTGCCGGTTGTTCGCCGGACGGAATCTTTCATCGCACGGCATTATGGTCGCGGAGGAGCGCAATGTTCCGGTCTCGGCAGAGAGCGTGGAGAGCATTCTCGAGCTCAAGGACGAAATATCTTTGGTCTTCGATGCGACGAGCGCGCTGGATCATATGAAACACGCACCTCTTCTCAAGGAGGCCGGGATTGCCGCCGTCGATCTCACGCCGGCAAAGCTCGGCAAGATGTGCGTGCCCGCCGTGAACCTCGAAGAGTGTTTGGAATTCGAAGACGTCAACATGGTGACCTGCGGCGGCCAAGCCTCCATTCCTTTGGCCTACGCCATAGCCAAAGCCAACCCGGGGGTGGAATACATCGAGGAAATTTCGAGCGTTGCCTCCCGCAGCGCGGGTCCGGCCACACGAATCAACCTCGATGAATACCTCGAGACGACCGAACACGCCGTGTGCGATTTCTGCCAGTGCGACCGCTCGAAAGCGATGGTTATTCTGAATCCCGCGGAGCCCTGCATTCCCATGCAGACGACAGTCATGGCCAAGATCGCCAACCCTGATCTGGACGAAACTCGCGTCAAAGTCGCGGAGATGGTGGACCGGATCGCCGAGTATGTGCCCGGATACCGACTCGTCATGGAACCGTTTGTAGAGAATGGCCGTCTCGTCACCATGGTGAGAGTGGAGGGGCTCGGCGATTATCTACCCAAGTATGCCGGCAACCTTGATATCATCAACTGTGCCGCCTTGGCTTTTGCCGAGGCCAAAGCGCGGCTTAAACTAGACGGCATCCATCCAGCATCATGAGCAACAATGCCCCGATTATTGTATGTGATGCCACTCTTCGCGACGGCTCCCACGCCTACAAGCACCAGATCAGTCTCGATCAGGCGAAGGCTTACGCGACTGCCGCTGATCGCGCAGGTTACTCATATGTGGAGGTGGGGCATGGGAACGGCCTTGGGGCCTCTTCACTGCAAGTCGGGGAAAGTCTTGTGCCTGAGGGCGAGATGCTCCGCGGCGTCAGGGAATGTCTTAAAAAAACAAAGCTGAGCGTCCATGTGATCCCCGGCTGCGCCACCATCAACAAGGAGATCGTCGGCGCCATTGACGCCGGAGTGGATCTGTTCCGGGTCGGATGCCATTGCACGGAGGCTGACATCACCGAGAGGCACATCGGCTATGTTCGCGACGCGGGACGCGAAGCATGGGGAGTTTTGATGATGAGTCATATGGCCTCGGCTGAGGTATTGTTGGGCGAGGGCGGGAAAATGAAATCATACGGCGCTCAGGGAATCGTTCTCATGGACTCGGCGGGACGGGCTTACCCCCAAGATGTCACCGAAAAAATTGGTCTCCTGGCTGCGAGTCTGTCCAT